>JAIRNJ010000155.1 GCA_031258115.1 Treponema sp.
CTCTTCTTTATAGGCGCCTATGTTTTCCTTATCGGCGATCTGCCGAGCCTCCACCGGGCGGCGATCATGTATGCTCTGGGAACCGCGGCCGTTCTGGGTTATCTGCCCCGCAACGCTCTTGGCCTGCTTGCCTTGAGTTTTCTTGTTCAGATTACCATTCAGAGTGAATCGGGACAGAGCCTTTCCTTCATGCTTTCCTATCTGGCCCTCTGGGGAATCCTCAGTATCGGGGAGGGTTTTCATGAACTCCTGCGCGGTAAGATTCCTGAAAAACTGCTTTCCCCGCTTGCCGCTTCCCTGGGCGCTTTTATTGCAACTGCTCCGCTAAGCTGTCTCTTCTTTTGGATTCTGCGCCCTGCGGGAATAGTTACCGGCCTTTTGATCGTTCCCCTTACGAGCCTTTTTATGATCGGCGCCATGATCTATATTCCCCTGAGCCTGTTCCCCCTTCCGGCCGCTTTTCTTGCAGGGCTTCTTTCATTTTTTTATGAGGGGCTCTACCGGCTGGCCTCCCTTGCAGGCGGCTTCCCCGCGATAAAATTTTCCAGTCCGGTTCCCGTACTGATCCTGTCACTGGTCACGACACTCACAATCCTTTTCTGTGCCCGCCGCCGCGCTTCGGACGGAGAGAGTCTCCCTGCCTTTGCTGAACTATAACTCTCCCCGGGAACTTGCCGCCTTTCTCGAAAGCCGGGGCCTGGGAATGAGGAAAAAATACGGCCAGAATTTTCTGATCGATTCCCGGATACGGAATATGCTTGTTGAAGCCCTTGCGCCCGGCGCGGGGGAGGCCGTTTGGGAGATAGGGCCCGGCCTCGGTGCGATGACAAATTCCCTGCTCGAAAGGGGCGCCAGAGTTACTGCCTTTGAAATAGATCCCGGATTTTCGGCCGCCCTGGAAGAATTTTTCGGCGCCAATCCGGGTTTTACGCTTGTCCGGGGGGATGTGCTCAAGACCTGGCCTCTTGCCGCTCCCTCTCCTCTCCTCCTGGGGAATCTTCCCTACAATATCGGCGCGGTTCTTCTGGCTTCTTTTATAGAGGAGCGGCGTTTTTTCAGGCGCATGGTAGTAACGGTACAGAGAGAAACCGCCCGGAGAATGCTGGCCGGCCCCGGTTCCGGGGAATACTCATCCTTTTCAGTCCTCTGCAGATCGATATACCGGGTTAGATCCCTGGCGGTGATCAAGGGCGCCGCCTTTTTCCCGGTTCCGCGTGTTGATTCCCAGGGGCTCTGTCTGGATCTCGTCAATGAAGATCCCCATTATCCCCAATGCCTCTATCCCCTTGTAAGACATCTGTTTTCTTCCCGGCGCAAGACCGTGAGGAATAACCTTACCACTTTTGTAAAATCATGTATAATAAGGGACGCTGAGGCCGGGAGGGAAGCCGGAAGTCTTGCGGAAAAGACCCTGGAAACATGCGGCATCAAGTCTGATGCACGGGCCGAGCAATTGGGGCTTGAAGAGTTTGTGAAGCTGGCAGGATTTTTAGAGGAATGTAATGGATAGTATTAATATCAAATTAGTATGTTTTCTTCTTCTGCTTGCGCCGGTTCTGACAGGCTCCCTTTATGCTCAAACAGATACGGGTACCGGCATAGGCACGGGTACTGGAACCGGGACCGGAACCGGTATAGGCACGGGTACTGGGACCGGAACTGGAACCGGGACCGGGACTTCCGGCGGTACTACATCCGGCAGTACTACTACATCCGGCGCCGCCACTACATCCGCTACCACTACAAGCGAACAGAAACCGGATCTCACTTCCAAAGTTTTTGATATGTCGGACATGCCGGTCTGGGCCAAGGATATCCGGCGGGCGGAGATTGTAGCCTTTGGTTCCTTTCCCTTTACCATGTTTGCCGCGCAGTTTTTTATGGATCTCTACCGCTTTTCGGCTCATGACTGGGATACAAAATATGCGCCCTGGCCTGCCAAAGGCGCCGGAGCGATCAACATGACCAATGAAGAATATGAAAAGACCATTCTCTACGCGGCCCTGGCTTCACTTTCCATTATGACCATTGATTTTTCGATAGTTCAGCTCAGACGTTTCATCAATAACCGGAAGGCGGTTAAGGGGAATGGAGACGCAATCCGTGTGAAAAAGAGGCCGGTTTCACCCTGATGCCTTCTTTCAGCGCCGTGGTAAAGCCGGATCTTGCCGGAGAATTCAGGCTGGATCGTTATGTATCCGAAGAACTGCAGCTTCTGCCCCGTTCCCAGATAAAAAGCCGTTTTCAGGAAGCCAGGATCAACGGGAAGCCTGTCAAGCTTTCCCGTCTCGTCAAGCCGGGGGATCTGCTGGAGATTAGCTGGGCTGAACGGGAAGCCGGGGCCCTTATCCCCGAAGATATTCCACTGGACATCGTATATGAAGACGACAGGGTAGTGGTGGTGAACAAAATGCAGGGTATGGTGGTTCACCCCGGCGCCGGGAATCACCGGGGAACCCTTGCCAATGCCCTTCTGCAGAGGCGTCTTTCCCGGCAGAAGGAGATCCCCCCCGCGGAAAATCTCAGAACCGGTATTGTGCACCGCCTTGACAAGGATACTTCGGGCCTTATAATCGCGGCCTGGGACGACGAAGCCCTGGCCTTTCTTGCCGGGGAATTCAAGTCCCGGCGTGTCCGGAAAACCTATGCGGCAATTGTTGCGGGTATACCGGAAAAAAAATCGGGGATCATTCAAACGAGGCTTTGCAGGGACAACAGGGATCGTAAGCGTTTCATGGTCTCGCAGGACAGGGGAAAACAGGCGCTCAGCCTCTACAGGGTAGTGCGGAGCTGGAAGACACATTCGTTGCTGCTCCTGCGGCCCAAGACCGGGCGCACCCACCAGCTTAGAGTTCATCTCCGTCATCTGGGATGTCCGGTCTCAGGCGATCCAATCTACGGCATCAGGGATTCCCTTTTCCCCGATTCCACGCTCATGCTCCATTCCAGGACTCTTTCAATCCGCCTTCCCGGCAGTCCGGAAGTACGGCGTTTTGACGCGCCGCTTCCCGATCGTTTCCGCAGAATGATTGCCGTACTGGTAAAAAGAGAAAAGAACAATTATTAATATGCAGCAGAAAGACTGTCGGAACCTCCGAATCTTCGCAGAAACCGGAGACTATGCGGTGCTCTATAAACCTCCTCATTGCCATACGGCTCCCCTGAAAAAAAACAGCGGAACAGTAAATCTGCTTGAATGGTTTGCAGGATCTTTTCCGGAGATCATGGATATACAGGGGAGAAAGGCCGGGGAAGGAGGGCTTCTCCACCGGCTTGATTTTGAAACTTCGGGCCTTGTTCTGGTGTGCAAGCATCAGAAGGCCATGGATGCCTTTCTCGGCCTGCAGGAAAAGGGGGAGATACTCAAGGAGTATGACGCACTCTGCATCCCTCAAAGAATCATTCCCGAAGACAATTCCGGCTTTCCTCCCCTGCCCGGCCCCCTTGAAACCATTGCGGAAAAATTGACGGATTTTTTGAAAGACAGTATTTCTGTGGAAAATCCGGCCTTTTCAATCGAAAGCCTCTTCCGCCCCTGGGGAAGGGGAAGACGGCTTGTGCGGCCCCTCCCTGCGAGCGGAAAGAAACCGCAGGGGGAAGCGGCTTCGGACAGGGGGAATCCCTACCGCACGGAGATTAAAAAATTTTTCGCGGCGGAAAGCCGGCCGGGAGAGAAGTGTCTCAAACTCCGTATTGAACTCAGGCGGGGGTTCCGCCACCAGATCCGCTGTCACCTTGCCTGGCTGGGTTTCCCGATTGTAAACGATCCGCTTTACGGTAAAGCCGAGGCAGGGCAGGGGACTTTGGCGCTCTCCGCCTCCGGCATCTCTTTTACCGATCCCTTAACAGGTGAAAAAAGAGAGTACCGTTTATAAGGGATTTGAATTACCGGTCACTGTATTTTCTTATCTCTCCGGCCAGATAGAAGGAACCCGCGCCGAGCACCGGCAGCTTCTTTTTCATGCCCAGGGACAGCGCGTATTCAATTGCCTTTTCAGTCTCTTCGATAAGCAGCAGATCCTGTCCCTCCGCGGCCCTTGCGGAAAAAATGTCATAGATTTCCCCGGGCTTGCTTTTTTTGAAGGAGCCGGGATTTGTAATGATGATATGGGAAAAATACAGGACGGCGGCATCCGCCATTGAAGCCGCATCCTTTCCCATGGCGCAGCCGAAGAGAAGTATGCCTCCCTTGCCGTAAAGTTCCGCAAAGGTTTGACAGCAGTACTCCATGCTCTTCTTTGTGTGGGCGCCGTCTATGACAAGTTCCGGGTCTTCACGGATCTTTTCAAAGCGTCCGGGCAGGAAGACGGAGGAGAGCCCCCTCTGTATATCCTGCGGGCCGATAGAAGGAAATCCAAGTTTTACCGCCAGAACGGCAAGGCCCGCATTTTCCGCCTGTACTTTTCCGGGTATGGGGATACTGATTTTTAGGGATTCGGGAAAAAAGGAAGGATCGGAAAAGGCAAGGGTACAACTGGTTCCCGTTTTCCGGATGCTGCAGTCATTCACCGATACCAGCCGGGGAAAATAGTAAAGCGGCGCCTTCATGTCCTCCGCAATGGAAGTAAAAACCTCAAATGCCTCAGGCGTTTCCTCGGCAAGAACCAGGGGTTTTCCCGGTTTGATGATACCGCCCTTTTCCGCGGCGATGGCCCCGATGCTGGAGCCCAGGTATTCGGTATGTTCTTTTTCGATCAGGGTAATAACCGATACAAGGGGATCGACAATATTGGTAGCGTCGAGCCTGCCTCCCATACCGGTTTCCACAACCATGGCATCGCAGCCTTCCTTCCTGACGCAGAGAAAAAAGTAGAGTGTAAGAAGTTCAAAAAAACTCGGTTCTTCCCCTTCTTCATCATTGCTGTCGAAAAGCCGTTTTATCTCCGGGGGAGACGAAGGGATCTTTTTAAGCAATGCAATGAGTTCTTCCGCCGCGGAAATATAGATTTTTTCAGAGAACCAGCCCTTTCCAAGGTTCACCCGTTCCCGGTTGTCGCTGACAAAAGGAGAGGAATAGCGGGCCGTTTTAAGTCCTGAAGCCTCAAGGATCGAGGCGATCATGGCGGTTACAGAACCCTTCCCCTTGGAACCGGCAATATGGATCACCGGAGCGCAGCGTTCGGGGTTTCCTGCCATGGCGGCAAGATGCTTCATCCTGTCAAGACGGAAACTCCTCCGGCTTTGACCCTGCCCCAGATTGATGAATTGATAAAACCAGGCAAACACTTCGGCTGAACCGGCAAACTGAGGAACCATTAAAGCATATTACAGAATTTAACTCTCTTGCAAAAGGGGTAGCAAAGGGAATGGCAAAAAGGTATTATCTCTTATGGACTTTGAGCAGATGCTTCATTCGGGAGCTAAAGTCTATTTTATAGGTATTAAAGGAACCGGCATGTGCGCCCTGGCGGAACTGATGCATAATTCCGGTACCAGTATAAGCGGCTCCGACCGGAATGAAGTTTTTTACACCGATGAAATCCTCAAGGAACTGGGGATACCCTACCATGAATCGTTCGATGCATTCCATATCCGTGATGATATGGCTCTTGTTATTCATTCCGCCGCCTATTCCATTGACAGTAATCCGGAACTAGAGGAGGCTGAGCGCCGCGGCATTCCCATTCTCAAGTATACCGATGCCCTGGGAGCCTATTCGGCCCTTTTTGATTCCTCCGGCATCGCAGGGGTTCACGGAAAAACTACGACCACGGCCATGTCGGGAACGCTTATCCGTGCCGCAGGTCTCGCGGCCCGTGTCCTTGCGGGAACCGCGGTAGGCAGTTTTGGCGGCCGATCCACCCTGAGTCTGGGGAATCGTTTTTTTGTTGCCGAAACCTGCGAATACCGCCGTCATTTTCTTTCTTTTCATCCCCGGCGTATCGTGCTTACCGCGGTGGAGCCGGATCATCAGGATTATTTCCCGACATACCGGTCCATCAGGGATGCTTTTGTTGAGTATTGCAGCCTGCTCCCCCCGGGCGGAGAGCTGATCTACTGTGCCGATGATCCGGGCGCCTGTGAGGTGGCGGACATTATCCGCAGTTCGGGAATGGATCTGTTTTTTACTCCCTACGGTTTTGGGGCCGAAGGAGATTTCAGAATCCTTTCCTACCATGTTGAGGGCGAAAGAGCCTTAATGAGGCTCTCCGCCTTTCCCGAGGATTTCAGGCTCAGGGTTCCCGGCAGGCATGAAGCCCTTGACGCGGCGGCAGCCCTGGCCCTGACTTCGTCCCTGATGAAGGCCCAGACCGGAACAGAAGTCCGGACCAGGGAGCAGAGGGAGGCGCTTGTAAAAGCCCTGGAGGATTTTTCAGGTTCAAAGCGCCGTTCGGAGATCCTTGGTGAAGCAGGCGGTGTACTTTTTATGGATGACTATGCCCACCATCCTACGGCGATAGCAGCGACTCTTGCCGGATTAAAGGATTTTTATCCCCATCGCCGGCTTGTGGTAAGCTTCATGTCTCATACATACACGAGAACGGCGGCCCTGCTGGATGATTTCGCATCTTCATTCGGGGATGCGGATGTACTAATCCTGCACAAGATCTATGCTTCGGCACGGGAAGTGTACCATGGAGGGGTAAACGGCCGTACACTTTTTGAAAAAGCAGAATCCCTGCGGAAGGAAACCAAAAAGGAAACATACTACTTTGATGAGCCGGCCGAAGCGGCGGAACCGCTGAATGCAATGCTTAAAAAGGGAGATCTCTTTATAACTGTTGGAGCAGGGGACAACTGGAAACTTTCAAGAACCTTATACGAAGACCGGCTGAAAAAACAGGCGGCCGGAGGAGCGCGGCCGTGAAAAGCATGACCGGCTACGCCTACCGGGAGATACGGGATGAGGGTCTCACCCTTTCTGTAGAGATTAAAGGTTACAACAGCCGTTATCTTGAACTTTCGGTAAATCTCCCCCCCTGGCTTTCCGGCCTTGAACCGGAAATAAGGACGACTCTGCAGTCCCGCTTCGGCAGGGGAAAGATTGAGGCAGGCATCAAACTCAAGGAGGACAATGTTGCCCTTGAGATATCAATAAACACGGAAGCTGCCAAAGCCTATGAAAAGGCCATTACGCTTCTGTCCGCAGAGTTGAAACTGGCGGAAAAAGTTTCCCTTCCGCTGATTTTGGGAATGGAAGGCGTTCTTGAGGTGGACAGGAAGCGGGACAATGAAAGATACAGGAAGCTGATAGAACCCCTGCTGGAGAAGGCCGCGGAAGATTTTGAGAGCGAAAGAGACAGGGAAGGCAAACATACAGAAGAAGATATTCTTACCCATATTGGAATTTTGGAGCACTACGCTTCAATTATTGCGGTTCAGGCTTCTCTTCTGGAAAATTCCATAAAAGAAAATCTCCGCAGTCGTTTTGTGGAAATGCTCGGAGAGCGGCTTACGGACATCGACGAAAACAGGATCCTTGCGGAGACGGCGGTCCTGTTGATGAAGAATACGATTTCCGAAGAGATAAGCCGCCTGACGGAGCATCTGCAGGAATTCAGGGCCGAGACGGAACGCAATCCCAGTCCCGGAAAGAAACTGGATTTTCTCTGTCAGGAGATCAACAGGGAAATAAATACCATCGGATCGAAGACGGCTGTTCTGGAAGTCAGCAGGGCGGTAGTAGAGATGAAGGACGCCCTGGAGAATATCCGGGAACAGCTCCGGAATGTAGAGTAACAGGGGGAATTTTGAAAATTGCGATTTCGGGAAAGAGCGGCTGCGGGAATACGACGATCAGCACGCTGGTAGCGGAAAAACTGAAGCTTGATTTTATTAATTTTACCTTCCGGTCGCTGGCGCAGGAAAAGGGCTTAAGCTTTGAGCAGGTGCTGGAACAGGCCGCCGGGGATGACCGCTGGGACAGGGAGGTGGATTCCCGTCAGGTAAAACTTGCGGAAGATTCATCCGGCTGTGTTCTCGGTTCCCGGCTTGCAATCTGGATGCTTGAGAAGGCGGATTTCAAGGTATACCTGAAGGCCCGTCCGCTTACCAGGGCAAAGCGGATCGTAAAACGGGAAGGCGGTACCCTTGAGTCGGTTGCGGCCTTTACTGCCGAAAGAGACCGTCAGGATCATGAACGGTATCTGCGGATCTACGGCATTGATAACGATGATTATTCTTTTGCAGATATGGTCATTGATACTGATGATATAAGTGCGGAAGAGGTAGCGTCTTTAATCATCGCTCAGGCGCAACAATTAATGCAGGGAGAGCAGATCTAAAGCATTGAGAGTCAACACGAACAGGGTTCCCTGTTGAACATAGACAAGTTCAGGAAAACGGTTTATTCCTATTTTGAAACGCAGGGCCGCTCTTTTCCCTGGCGTGAAGATCTCAATCCCTGGGGGATAGTAGTTTCGGAATTCATGCTCCAGCAAACCCAGACCAGCCGGGTTCTTCACTACTGGAAACGCTGGATGGAAAAGTGGCCCAGTCCTGCATCTCTTGCCCGCGAAAACCTTGAGACAGTCTTGAGGGAGTGGAGCGGTCTTGGATATAACCGCCGCTGTCGTTTTCTCCTTGAATGCGCCGGAACCATTACCGAAAAGTTCCGGGGTATGGTACCGCAAAGCCCCGAAGAACTGCTCAGGCTTCCCGGAATCGGACACTACACTGCCGGAGCAATAGCCTGTTTTGCCTACAATTATCCTTCGGTTTTTATTGAAACAAATATCCGCTCGGCGGCGCTGCACTTTTTCTTTCCGGCAGAGACCGGGATAAAGGATACGGAACTGTATCCCATTCTGCAGAAGAGTCTCGATACCGAAAATCCGCGGATCTGGTATTGGGCTTTGATGGATTACGGAGCCGGCGTGAAAAAGAGGGAGATTAATCCGGGACGGCGGAGCGCAGGCTATGTCCGGCAGAGCCGCTTTGAGGATTCCTTCCGGAAACTGCGGGGACAGCTTGTGCGGACTCTTGCGGCAGAAGGCCCGGCGGGAAGGCGGGAACTTGAAAACCGTACCGGGCTTGGGGACGAGGAACTTTACAGGGTTTTGAAGGCTTTGGAAAAAGACGGGATGGTGGCGGAAAAGGAGGGAATCTACAGTATCAGCGGCTGATGGGAGTCGAACCCACGTCTCCAGCTTGGAAGGCTGGGGTAATAGCCGTTATACGACAGCCGCAATAATCTACAGGAAAATTAGCACAAAGAAAATAAATTGTCAAGACTTGAGGAAAGCGCCTTGAGCAATTCGGACATGGTTCAGTTTAAGCCGTCTTTAACCCAGTCTATAATGACCTTTACCCGCTTACGCACTGCGGAGGGAATATCGATCCTGTTTGCAATAAGGCCGGCTACATCGGCTCCGGCAAAACCGTAGATCATTATCCCCTCATGTACCGGTTCAAAGTAGAATTGGGCAAGAAATTTTTCTTCTTTGATAACCGGGATAAAAAGAAAATTTAAATTTTTAAAATTGATAAGACTGTACAGAATTCCCCGGTCTTCAAGGTACATGTCCGCCTGATAGTAGGAATTTCCGAAGTTGGCGTCTCTTAGACGGATATAGACAGTTTCATGAGGGGGAACTTCGGCCGCATCATGGGGCGGATCCGCAACAGAATTTGTATTTTTTTGGCTTTCAATTCTTGTAGCCTCTTCAAAAAGCGGTATGTCTCTATCGCGGGTAGCCGAATGGTAGATTCGCCCTTTCAGCGCCCGGATATCATTAAGCGCATTATAGATATCAAGATTATTTTTTAAAGCGGGAATAAGCATCAATGTCTCTACCGTGAAGAGCGGATTATTTTTTGATAAAATTTCCGCAAAACGGCGATCCAGTCCCGGCGGATACAGCCTGAGCGGAGAGGAACGTTCAGAATACATGAGCAAACCTTCTTCGGAAAAGACCTGTGAAAGCTGCTCTCCGTCAAGCTCAGGATATATGTCCGTAAGGGAACGTTTTTGGGCCGTCAAAAAAGAAAGGGGGAGAACGGCAATAAGCAAGAAAAAGGCGGCGTTTTTCACCTAATATGCCCCCTTTCCCTTGATCACTACGTTTACCGTTCTTAAGAGGATCCATAGATCAAGCCATACGGACCAGCTTTGCAAATAATAGGTATCAAAAGATACCCGGTCGCCGTAATCCGTATCGGAACGCCCGGAAACCTGCCACAGCCCGGTGAGTCCCGGCTTTACGGAAAAGATACGCCGGTAATCTTCACCGTATTTTGTAATTTCGTCATCCACGATGGGCCTTGGCCCTACAAGACTCATTTCACCCTTGAGAACATTTATCAACTGGGGAAACTCATCAAAACTGGTTCGTCTGAGAATTTTTCCGATTCCTGTTATCCGGGGATCGTCCCGGAGCTTGTGATTGGCCTCCCATTCCGCCCTGATCTGCGGATCCGACTCCAGAAGCATTTCCAGTTTTTTGTCGGAATCAACAACCATGGATCTGAATTTGTAAGTCTTGAAATGTTTCCCGTTGATTCCAATCCGTGTATGGGTATAGAAAACCGGGCCCGGAGAACTTATTTTTATTATCAGCGCAATCAGCAAAAGAAGAGGAAGAATAACGGCGCCTCCGAAGATAACGATAACAAGATCCATAAACCTCTTGATTCCCAAATTCCAAAACATTTTAAGTCTATGGCTGGTTACAAAACCAAGTACGCCGTCGAAATCCCGGATACTCATCCAGATATTACTGATACTGAAAAAATCGGGGATAAATACATTATAGCGGAAAGCGGAGACGGAATCATTCAGAAGTTTTCTCAGATCTTTCTGGGCAAGATGCGGCATGACAACAATGGCCATTCTGATATGATAGATACTGACGATTTGAGGACCTATGGCAGTATCATGAATAATCGGAATACCTGAGTATTCGTTTCCGCTTTCAGGATCGTCATCAAGAATAAGAACCGGGACATATCCGCCTGTTTGATTATTGAGGAGTTTTTCAATTACAAGTTTTGCGGTATCTCCGCTGCCGTAAATCACCGCGGGGATACCTCCCAGGCCCGTTTTGTAGAGGAGACTCCGCATCCCGTTACGGGAGAAGAGCAACAGAAGAAGTGAGGAAAAAAAACTTATAATAAAGGCAATGGAAATAAAATCGAATTCCTGATCTTCGATGTAACGGGAAAAGATAATTCCTCCATGGGCCATAAGAGAGCCGGTTGTGGAACGTTTGAGTTCTTCCGCATGCGCGAGTGATACTCCCGGATATAGTCCTGAAACCTGAAAGATGATGATAAACACGGGAAGATAGGGCCAATACGTTACAAAAGATTTGAAATTGATGGCATCAAAATCGTAAAGGTTGACCAGGAAAAACCCGGCTCCAAATGACAGCATGATGGCAATAAGATCGGCTATAATCATGGCCGTTGCCGTCAATGCCGAGCTGGTATTGTTATACCGTGTCCTGTACCAAATATCAAAATCTTTAAGCGTCATATATGCTTTCTTTCTTTTATTATATCCATGATTTTTTCCTTGAAGCTTTCCTTTGAAAACCGTTTTACATGATCGGTATATACGCTCCGGTCTTCAAAGAGATTTTGGTTTTCTTCAAAATAACGGATTGCCTCCGTCAGGGAATCAATATCCTGTGTATCAAAGAAAAGTCCGGTTTTATTCTCAAAAATCGTATCCAGCGTACCGCCCCGTCTATAGGCAATTACAGGGCAGCCTGCCGCATTTGCCTCCACCGGAATTATACCAAAATCTTCTATTCCGGGAAAGAGCAGGGCCCTTGCGCGGGAAAAGAGAGCGGGAATTTCTTCGTCCTGAATTTTACCCAGGAAACTTACCAGCCCGCTCTTCTTATATTTTTTTTTCAGGCCTTCCTTCATTCCCGATCCTGCGACAACTATTTTTCTGCCGTATTTAATACAGGCTTCTATGGCAAGATCAGGACGTTTGTATTGGGTCAGTTGGCCGAAGAAAAGATAAAAATCTTCAGGCTTCCGGGGAATTTCCAGATACCGTTCAATATTTACCGGAGGGAAAACCACCGTTGCTTCCCGGTTATAGGCATGCAGTACACGCCGTGCAACATAGTTTGAATTTGTGACAAAGCGGTCGACATAGTTTGAACTTGAAATATCCCAGAGGCGCAGACCGGGGATCATGTTCCGCATAAAAAAACGGTTTATCCTTCCTGAATTTCCAAAGTATTCATGGTACATATCCCAGAGGTAACGCATGGGACTATGGCAATAACAGAGATGATATGCATTTGGATTCGGTATTACTCCCTTTGCCGGCCCCGACTCACTGGAAATAATAAGATCATAATCCTGCAGGTTGAATTCAAGAAGCGCATTGGGCATCAGAGGCATATACTTTTGATACATTTTTTTTGCAAAGGGAAGCCTGTTGATGCTTGAAGTGTAAACCTTACGGGAAGAGATGAGTGTGGAAACGGAAGCGGGATCGTAGACATTCGTAAATATGTCCGCGCCGGGGAAGAGTTCCAGAAGGCTTTCAAGAACCTTCTCACCTCCCCTCATGTTAACAAGCCAGTAATGAACGATTGCAGTCTTCATAAAGATCAGGCTGCCCTGAATGTCTTGAATGTATTGATGATAATTCCGGCTGTTTTTTCAAAATGATATTTGTTGAGCAGTTCCGGTTTTAGTCTAATCCGTTCAGGTTCTTTTCGGTAAAGTAATTCCAAAAGCCTCTTTTTCAGGTCTGCAGGATCTCCGCTCCGGAAATAATGAACAGGGAAACCTTCATATATTTCCCTAAAAACCGGAATGTCGGAAACCAGGACAGCCGTTCCCATGGCCATGGCTTCCAGCGGAGGCAGACCGAAACCTTCATAGAGTGAAGGCTGGACAAGCAGTGAGGCTTCAATTAAAAGCGCTTTCAATTTTTCATCGGAAACGGCGCCTGAAAATTCAATGGCTCCTGAATCATCGTTATCCGGCATATCAAATACGGTTTTATCCGAACTGCGAAAGCGCTCTCTTTCCCCGGCTATCACAAGCCTGTAATCAAGCCCTTCCCTGCGCGCCGTGCGGAAGGCGTCAAGCAGGAGCCATAGTCCCTTGTGCTTCTTTATATTTCCGATAAACAGAATCGTCTTTGTTTTATGTACCTTTTCGGGCAGGGCTGTTTTGTAGAAGGGTTTTATTGCGGAATAGGTAACAATTACCGGAGTCTTTGTTCCCAGATGATGTTCAATGCGGCTCTTTGAAAAATATGAAACCGTAAAGAGGTTTTTTGACAGTCTTTCGGCTCTTTTATAGAAATACATACGCAGGAAGAGACCTGCTTTTGAAGTCAATTCAGGCATATCAGGGAAAATAATATCGTGTATTGTTGAAAAAACCGGTATGTCAATTCCGCATGGAATGTTAAAATATGGGGTAAAGTAAATATCGTATCGGTTTATTTCTTTGCGGATATCTTTGGGAAAGAAAAGAATCTCCTTCAGGGAAAAGACTTTTATGTTACACTGAGAGATGCGGATGCTGCCATTTACGGAATAAGCCGATAATCTCCTTTTGTCCCCCAATAACAAAAATGTATTGGCTGTTTTTAAGAGGCAGGGGAGAGATTCACGAAGGTACACCCCGATGCCGCTTGAATCGATCATCCTGCAGTCAATTACAATATTCATTCAGATATCTTTCCGCAAAGGATTTTAGATCGGGTATAAGGGGAATTTCCCTATCTTTAACAAGGGCCGTGGTTCCGGTACTGTCCGGTTTAATAAGAACGGCCCGGCAGCCTGCGGCAATGCCCGCTTCCGCATCCCTGGCATCGTCTCCGATCATAAAGGATTTTGAAAGATCGATATTATACTTTTCAGCCGCTTTCAGAAGCATGCCCGGTTTCGGCTTGCGGCATTTGCAGTCGATTTTGTATTCCACTCTTTCACCGGAGAAACCACCGTCCGGATGATGGGGACAAAAGAAAATATCATCAAGATACGCGCCGGCCTTGCCCAGTTCGGTTTCCATTTTGTTATGAATCACCTGCAGATCTTCAAGGGAAGCCTCTCCCCGTGCGATGACCGGCTGATTGGTAACAACGATTGCAAGATAACCGGATCTGTTTATGCAGCCTATTGCTTCGGCGGCTCCGTCCGTCAGTTCAAAATCTTCAGGTTTTGAAATAAAGCCCTTTGTTTTGTTGATTGTACCGTCACGATCCAGAAAAACGGCCTTTTGTTTGTTTGAAAGATTCCTGCTCTTTACAAAACCATTTTCCAGATCGAGTTTTACCTGCCTGTAACGTTCCGGTGTACCCATGTCCTTGATATACTCAGGTGTATTATATGCAAAGAAACCGCCTTCCCTGACCAGCGGCTTGAGAATCTCTCTGTCAAGATCGACCTTGTCTTTTTCGGGTAAGACAAGATCGAGAATCTTTTCTGAAAACACATGAATGCCGGAGTTGACCCGGTTTTTATAGTAAAGCCGCGGTTCTTCCCTGTTGAGCCATTGAACTATTCTGTCGTCCCTGTCCGTTATTATAAGGGCGCTGTCATGGGGATGGCTGTTGGGGTGGGTTACAAGAGTTGCAAGAGCCTTTTTAAGATGATGAAATTCCACAAGGCGCGTGAAATCAATATCAAAAATTATGTCTCCGTTGACAAGAATAAAATCGCTGCGGAGATCTTCTTTTATTTTGAAGAGGGCTCCCCCTGTTCCCAGCGGTTCTGTTTCGGTAAAATAGGTGATGTTGACACCGAATTTGCGGCCCTCCCCGAAATAATCATGAATAACTTCTCCCAGATGACCTATAACCATGGTAATATCGTTGAGGCCGTATTGTTTGAGACATTCAAGCTGATATTCCAGTATGGGTTT
>JAIRNJ010000248.1 GCA_031258115.1 Treponema sp.
TCTCCCAGGGCGGCGGCCTTACCCTGGCCTGTGCAAGCCTTTCCCCCCAGATCAAGCGGGCGGCGCCCCGGGTCCCTTTTCTCTGCGATTACCGCAGGGTCTGGGAGCTGGATCTCGCCAAAGACGCCTATCAGGAGATAAAAGACTATTTCCGCCTTTTCGATCCCCGGCACGAGCGTGAAGAGGAAGTTTTTACGACGCTGGGTTACATTGACGTACAGTTTCTCGCTCCCCGCATCAAAGGCGAGGTACTGATGTTCACCGGTCTTATGGATACGATCTGCCCACCCTCATCCCAGTTCGCGGCCTACAATAAAATCACCGCGAAAAAGAACGTGAAACTTTACCCGGATTTCGGCCACGAAGAACTACCGAACGCAAACGACCTGACCTTTCAGTTTATGCTGGGGCTTTAGGTTTAAGGAAGGCGTCCCTTTTCGGTTAGATTAATAAGGGAGCAATTTTATCATGCTTTTAGGGTTTTTTGCGGATACTCAGCACATCAAAGAACAGTAAAATTGCAAAAACAAGGGCCCCGGAGAGAAGCGCGGTCAGTTTCAGAACCGTATCGTCAACGTATTCCGGTTTTTTTGCCAGGACAAGTTCACCCGCTTCGGTCTTGGTCTTTTTCAGACCCCCCAAACCGACGATACGGAGATATACTTCACCGGGTTTCCCATAACCCAGGCCGCGGGCATATACTCCCAGTGTATCCTTGTCATAGAGGAGACTGTCGGTAGCATTTTTCAGGTCGCTGTTGATAAGCTTGAGCTGTTCCATGTTTTTTTCCTGGCGGTATTTTTCATTTTCAAGCTGCCTGAATGAAGAAAATCCCATCGCCCCGGTCAGAAGAGAAGATAGTGCATAAACAGCAATTGCTGTCCATGGAACGATGAGGTATTTGCAGGCTCTCATTAGATCAATTTACGGATGCTTGCGTCCTATACTTGAGGGAGCAGGGCCGGGAGACCTTCTCATCCCGGATCAGCCTGCAGGTTTACCGATTGACAACCGGAAAAACCACGGCTACCATGATCTTAAGAGGGATTTTGTTCGCTTTTCGGTAAAAAGGCTACAAAAAATTAGATAAATGGCCGATATTTTACAATATATGTTGTCCAAATAGTGGGAGCTGTTAATGGCAAAAGATAAAAAGCCTTCCGGGAATCCCGGGGCTGAAAAAAATAACGCATCCCGTCCTTCAATATATTCGGATCGAAGTACGATTGGATCTGCCGACGAACTGGATGAATACGGGGTATGGGTAAAGAGTGAACCTCAGGATCTTTCCTCGGCCGGTCAGGAAAATTCTCACCAGGAAACTGAAGATTCAGACGATGTTGATCTCTCTCTTCCCGAAGAGGATCTCTCCCTGCCCGAAGAAGATTTTGCCATAGATACAGAGGCGGCCGCCGAAGAGGAATCTTTGTCCTTTGATTTGCCGGCGGAGGATTCCGGGGACAGCATGGACTTCCCGAGCCTGGACATCCCTGTAGAGGATACCGAAGAGGATATATCTGCGGAAGAGTCTTCTGTTGAAGAAGAGGATTTATCCGGGCCTGAACTGGTGGATTTTGGAACCTTAAGCGAGCCGATGGACGAAGAGCATGACTCCCCTCTCAATGAAAGCAGCTTTAGCCCTGCAGAAGAAAGTTCCGAAACGGATGAAGGATTCTCCGAAGTGCCGATAAGCGATTTCCTCGGAGACGCTCCTGAAACCCTCGAAGAACCTTCCGCCGATACGGACACCGGTTTGTCTGCAGAAACAGAAACCGGAGAAAAACCACAGACAAGACATACGGAAGCTGCAACGGATCTTTCCACCAGGCTTTTAATGAAGATAGCCGAAGAGCTTTCGTCTATCCGCACGGAACTTTCAACCCTTAAAAAGGAATTTACCGTTCTTAAGTCCGCCGCTCCTGCGGGGGAAGAACAGGGCGGTTTCTTTGATGAAGAAGAGGATGAAAAAATCGCTCTTACCGGAGACGAACTTGACAACATCCTCAACACTGCGGATTTTACCGAAGAATCCGGCGAGGATGTAACCGGAACTTTGGATACAGAGGATCTGTCCGGGGGGCCGGATGAAAAAACGGCGGGAGAGGAAGATTTTTCCCTTTCCGAAGGGGAAGATATTCTCAATGAAAACCCGGAAAGCGAAGAGACCGGGACAGAAAAAGCCGGTTCCGGAGATCTTGATATAAGTCTGGATGAGGGAAGCGGCGAATCCTTTGATAATATTGACATAGATCTCGATCTTTCGGATTCCGATCTGGATGAACTGAACGGTGAAACCAGGATAGAAACGGAGAGCGAGCCTTTCAGTTTTGATGAAGAAGACGAGCCCCTTACCATCGACGATCTTGAGGAAAAGGATGCGGCGGAACTCAAGCATCTTCGCGAAGAAGGGGCCCTGCCCATAACTGCCGCACCCGAGGATACCAGTTATCTGGAAGAGGATCCTCTGGGAATAACGGAAGAAAGCGCGGAATCCGGTGAGTTCGGGGAAATTTCCCTTGACCTGAGTGATGCCGTAATTGATGAACCGGATTTTGCCGGGGAGATTACGGAAAATCCCGTAGAGGAACCTTCCCTTGACAGCATCAGTATTGATGTTGATTCCACGGATTTTTCCGTTGAGGAAAGCGGCGAAGACATCACTATTGAAGAAAGCGTTCCTGAAGAAGAAAGTACTCCTGAAGAAGAAAGCGTTCCCGCCGAAGAAGGTCTCGAAGAAAGCCTCAATGAAGAGAGTATTGCCGTAGAGGGCTTTGAGGAAGAAAGTCTTGCCGAAGACGGTTCTGAAGAAATTATCATAGATTTGGGCGAAGAAGAGAACGGCGCCGGAGAAAGTGAAGAGGATCTTTCCCGGAGCATTCCCGAAGGTTTTATTGTTGAGGCCGATGAGAATCCCTTCGATTCATCTCCGGAAACGGAAATGATGGAAGAGGAAAGCATAGAAGTAAGCGCCGATGATTTCAATGCGGATGACAGCGGACTTGCGGAGGAAGAGTTTGCCGTTGAAAGCGGCGGGGCCGCAGGCGATGAGATCTCTTTTGATACGGAAGCCGGTCCGGATACGGACGAAGAGCTAAGCTTTGGGGAAGAGACAGAATCCGAAATGGAAGCGGGGGAGGATGAAACCGAAGAAAAAGTTCCCGGCGGCATCAAGGAGGAACTCAAAACCGTTCTTTCCTACATGGATCAACTCCTCGAATCCCTGCCGGAAGAAAAAATAGAAGAATTCGCCCGGTCTGAATATTTTGATACCTATAAAAAGCTTTTCAAGGAATTGGGGTTGGTTTAATGGGGCTTTTAAGTAAAGCCGCCACAAAAAGCAGTTACTCAGGTACTATTGACAATATGGGGGAAGCTCTAAAAAACCGAATCCTCCGTCTTCCCCGCAGTAATTCTACTGCCGATACCGCACTGAACCTCCTCAAGGCCTACGGGCCTTTTCAGGCAGGGTTCTGTTTTACGCTCTCTGCAGGAGAGTATGTCTGCTATGCTTCAGGCGGCGCGGGAAAGGGAAAATTACGTTTCCCCCTCCGGAAGATCCCCGAAAACACAGGCGATTACCGGCGTCTGGAAGATAACCTGAACGGCATTGTTCCGGCAGGAGGCAGGGCCTGGTTTTTCCCTCTTGACAGAAAGAATCCCTGTCAGAATTTATTTCTCTGTGTTGAAGAAGGCGGACTCAATCCCGAAAGCCTCATGCTCCTGCTCGGAGAACTCGGAGAAGTGCTGATTCCCCGGCAGAAAGCTTCCCCCGGAAAGAAAGGCGGGCTTCTGGAACGGGGGATGAAAAAACGTTCCATGATTTTGACAGAGGAGAAAAACGGCGGCCTTGAAACCCTCATCCGCCGTTCCATGGAGGGGGAAAACGGAGTGGGAGGCATTATACTGAAAGACACTAAAGGTAAAAAAAATTTCCCCGCCGCGGTTTCCGGGGCGGTTTCTTCGCTGGGGAACATGTTTCCCCTCCCCGATTCCAGCTGCCTTGTCCTTGTTCCCGTAAACATTGATCAGGAACTGCTGGCCCACCGGCTCTCAAAAAGTCTGGACGCAAAAACAGTGCTTCGTTTTGAAGCGGACAGTGCCGGCAAGGTTTTGGAAATCCTTAAATCTTTCGGCTAAGATGAGGCTGCCCGCTTCCATTCATTCCCGCTACAATCCACATCAGGAAGCCTCACGCTACATCAATTCCCTTAATCTGCCTGAAGACACAGAATACTTTTTATTGATAGAACCGGGAGAAGGCTACCTGGCGGAAGCCCTGCAGAACAAATTTCCACATGCAAAAACACTGATCCTTCATGCCGGAAAAGGCTGGCCTTCCCGGCCGGGACTGCCCGTGTGGGAACCGGATTCGGACCTGGGGATACAGGATTTTCTTGAAAGGGAGATTCCGGACACGGAAGCCGGAAAACTCAAAATCGTTGAATGGCGTCCGGCCTTTTCGTTTTACGGGGAAGCGTACAGGGAAGTTCTTGCAGAAACGGTGGAATTTATCAAAAGGATAGACGCCAACACAAAAACTCTCAGGGGCTTTGGAAAAAGATGGTTTAAAAATTTTTTCAGGAATATTCTCCTTCCCGAACAACTGGTATTCTACCGGGAAATCCCCTGTCCCGTACTGGTAACCGCGGCGGGGCCGGGTCTTGAAGCTTCTCTTGAAGTCATAAAAAAAATCAAAAAAGAGGGAACGGTATTTATTATTGCGGTCTCCTCATCCGTCCAGGCCCTGCTCTGCGCAGGAATTGTACCGGATCTGGTGATCAGTACCGACGGCGGCGGCTGGGCGCTCCTTCACCTCTACGAGGCTCTCAGGTTCATTCAAAGCCCTCCCTACAGTCTTGCGATAAGCCTTTCCGCCGCCCTCCCCTCCCAGTGTTCCGCCTGTCCACAGATTCTTATCGCCGACGGAAGCCGCTGGCAGCGTCATATTCTGGAGCAGCTTGGCCTGCCCCATATCAGTTTTCCCCAGAGGGGGACGGTAAGCGCCTCCGCACTGGATCTGGCTTTTTTTCTGAAAAAAGAAAAAGTGTATACGGCGGGCATCGATCTGAAAAATTCCGGTATCAAGACCCATGCCCGGCCCTACAGTTTTGAACGGCTCATCCGGGAACAGGCTTCCCGTATGAAGAGCGAATACTCACTTGCCTTTGAACGCTCTTATGCGCTGGAGCGCGGCGGAAGTCACAATATCTATGCCTCATGGTTCAGCCGTCATTCCTGGCCGGGAAAGGTTTCCCCCCTGGGGAGAGGCGGCGCCTTCGGTTCAGATGAAGAGGATAATAATCTGCAAAACCTTAAAAAAGAGGCCGCCGCTTCAGGGCCGTCTGAAACGGAGTACTTTAGCATAAAAGAGACAGGGGAAAAACGGAGGGAAAGGGCAAAAGCTTTTCTGCTGGATGCCCTGCAGGACAAAAAAAACGGAGCTGAAATTCAGGGGGAATTGGGAAGCCTCCTGCAGTTGAATTCCCGCGGAGAGATCTGCGCCGCGGTAGAAACACTGATCCGTACAGGGGAGAATGTCCGTGGATAAACATTTTTTCTTTGAACGGAATCTTCTGGCCCTTTCGGAAGGCCATGAACGGCTCTGCTCACGGCTTTCCCTCGCGGAAACCACATTAAACCGCTATAAGTTTCTGGAGTCCAGAGGCGGAGACATGGTTCCCGCCATAGTTAATCCCGGCGGAGGCGCATATCCACTGCATTCCACGGTGGATCCCCGGAGGGAAGCTCAGCGGCTTCTATCCAGTACCATGAATGGAGCGGGCTTCCTCGTCTTTCTGGGTTTCGGCGGAGGCTACTATGTTGAAGCCGCGCTCGCGCTTCCCGATGTACGGGGAGTAATGGTAATCGATTATGACATCAACGGTTTTGCGGAACTTCTCTGTTCGGCAGACCATGCCCGCATTCTGGAAGACCGGCGGCTGCGGATCCTCATCGACCCTTCACCCGGAGAAATTGAAGAGTGCATCCTGGAAAGATACCGGCCTTCCCTGGACGGGGCGATCCGTTCCCTGCCGCTCAGGATCCGGACGGATATGGAAAGCGGCCGCTTTGAAGAGGCGGGGACGGCAATCCAAAACGCCGCAACCCGGCTTTCCGCAGACTATTCGGTACAGGCATGGTTCGGCACACGCTGGTTTTCCAATATCATCCGCAATCTCAAGGCCGCCGAAGAGATAAGGCGGCCCTTCCCCCCGATCCGGGAAGCCGCAATCTGCGCCGCGGGCCCCTCCCTGGACATGCAGCTTGAAGGGCTCAGGAAGAAACGCGGCGGACTCTTTCTCCTTGCAAGCGACACAAGCCTCCCCGCTCTCCTGGCCGCGGACATTGAACCCGATGCCGTTATCTCAATAGACTGCCAGCATATCAGCTACAAGCACTTTCTGGGCGGAATTCCCCCGCATATTCCCCTGTTTCTTGACCTTGCAAGCCCTCCCCTGCTGGCAGGCATTGTTTCAAGGCCCATATTCTTGTCCGGCGGACATCCTCTGGCGAACTATGTATCCGGATACTGGAGGGCTATCCCCGTTGTGGACAGTTCCGGGGGGAACGTTACCTATGCGGCCGTTTCCCTGGCAGAGGCCCTGGGCGCTTCCCGGATAGAGATCTACGGTGCGGACTATTCCTACCCCCTGGGAAAAAGCTACGCAAAAGGCACATGGCTCTTCCCATACTTTGAAAACCTGCAGAATCGTTTCTTTTCCATGGAAACCCGGTTCTCCTCCCTCATCTACCGGAGCCCGGATTTGCAGAAAAAGACACGGGAAGACGGTATCTGGTACTACGAAACCCGCACCCTGAACCGTTACCGGGAAGGACTGGAACTAAAGGCGGAAAAAACGGATGCCCGGTACAGCACGGCAGAGGGACTGGGAGCCCCCATCAGACTGCCGCAGGGGAAAAAGACCCGCCGCAGTAATCCTGCCATCTTCTCCGCGGGGCCCGCGGCGATGAAAGCCCGCAATTTCCTTGTCTCCTACCGGGAAAAGATAGCCGGACTTCCCGAATCGGCCCGGGAAATGAACGCGGAAGAAGAACTGATACTGAAAACCCTGCTCCCCCAGGCGGCCGCGCTCAAACGAAGGGAGGCGCTGAACAGCGGCAGGGAGGTACTGGAAGCGGTAAAGGTCTACTGCATGGGGGAAATTGAGAAGGTGCTGAAAAGTTTGTATTGAAAAAAGATTAACCGCAAAGTCGAACGAACCCTTGGTTCGCCGAAGTCGAAGAAGGGGGAGAAGATTTGTCCGCGAATTAACGCAAATGAGCGCGAATAATTAAGCCTGGGAACAGCAATTTTACTTTTAACCACGGATAACCACAATCCTCACGAACGAGGCGTATTCCAGCCTGATAGATGTGATTAAATCCGGAAGATTATCTTGTTTTACACCACGAACTTTTACTTCAGCGGTCTTCGGTTTTATTCCAATTCTCTTTCTTATTCGAAGAAAAAAAACTGGGCGCCGAACTGACGGAAGGAGTGGGATCAAGATTGCGGGTAAAACTGAATGGCGTCCGCGCCATTTTTCACCGGTCGTACCCCCAAAGGACAACTGATAAGGGGGCCATCAGCTCTCTACGAAGATTTTTGGAAAATGCGGGGATGAAATTATGACGGAATACCGGGGACCCCCACCTTCCAATCAACAAGCTACCGGCAATGAATGCAACAAAGATTGGCTTCAGTATTTTATGCCAATATCAGGCCGTCTTTGGACTCCTCATACCATTGCAGCCGGCTGGTCGGGGCATCGCCGATATCCATTACCGTGGATTTATAACGGAATTCCAGGGGAGACAGGCCGTAAATTTTCTTAAACCAGTGATGAAAGTGGCTCAGGTTTTCAAACCCAACCTGTCCGCTTATATCTATAACCTTCTTTTTCGTATATACCAGTTCCTTGGCCGCCTCTTCCAGACGTATTTCGTTTACTATCTCTGTGGGGGTTTTGTTCAGGTACTTTTTAAATTCCCTGCACACATGTTCGGGACATTTGCATGCTATTTCGTAGAGCATTCGCACACCGACCACATAATACTCAGGCCTGTGCATTTCATCCACAACCCTCTGAATCCAGGGGGGCATATTTTCATTGTTGATACTGCTGGGGGTCAAAAAATAATTGCTCAATACGTTAATTATCATCAGACGCAGGGTAAGATGGATCCTGGAAGTCTCAAGGCCGTGGAGAAAAAACATCCTTTCCAGTTTATCCCTCAGAATGGGATACTCAAGCTTGGGAACAATTCTATTCGGCGTAACTACCGGTTTCAAAAGAACGGTATTGGCGTTTTCCCGGCCAAGGTATTCAAAAGCTTCTTCCATGACGTCCTTGTCGACGCTCATATTAAAAACCTGGAATTCTTCGCTGATTGGATCAATAAAACCATGGATATCATCGGGCCTGATGAAGGTAATTGAACCGGTAGAGATCAGCTGTTCTTTATTATTAATCAGATGAATCGCGTTTCCCTTTATGCACAGAAACATCTCGTAGAGGTTGCGGTGGGTGTGCATCTGATAAAATGAATCGTGTTCATCACAATTGAAAATGCTGTATCTCATCTGCGGATTTAAGTGTTCTTCCCTCGAAAACACCCTCATCTCCATACATTTGTCCCCCTTCACCCACATCAAAATAGCACAATAAAATAATCATTTCAAGACAAGATTTAATAAAAATTCCGGGACTATAATTTTTGATATTCAGTGGCTCTGCCTTGACGAAAGTCCGGTTAAAAAACCGGGGAATTTGGCTGCTCAGGGGTAACTATCGGCCAGAACCGATAAAATATATTTTTATGGAGGAATACTATGAAAACAAAACAAATTATCTTGGCAGGTATCATATTGATGATATCTATTATTTCAGGTAACGTTTTTGCGGCCGGCAAAAGCGATGGTGGCGCCAAAGGAGGCGTAAAAGAAGTCGTCTGTATTATTCAGGCAGGTTCGGATACGGATATTCTTAAATCCATTGCCGATGCTTACAATGCGGAACCGGG
>JAIRNJ010000023.1 GCA_031258115.1 Treponema sp.
ATTACTCCTGCGGTTTTTGCCGTGGGTGGCGGCTGGCTCTGTGATCGCAAGGCGGTTAATGCCGGAGATTACCAGGCGGTTACTGCGGCATGCGAGCAATCGGTAAAGCTGGTAAAAGAGAAACGATTATAACTTTCATCAAACCTACTTAGAGGGCCATTCTTGAAAGTTTTTCATGAGCATTACACAAAAACTTCTCTGCCAGATCAATGTGTTCACCCGATAATCCAACGTAAATCAATGCAACAACCGAAATTTTTTCATATACCTACCTGATTAATATTCTGTTTTCTCCACTACCGTAATGGTTTCATCCATTAATTTCAAACAATGAACAATTTGCTCTTTTGTAACTGTTAAAGATGGATGAATAATATGACGATTACCATAGGAACCCAAACCACCGAGTAACACTAACCCCCTATTTAATGCCTCTCGTACAACGGCCTGAGATATCTCAAGACTAGGCGTTCGCCTCACTTTGTCTCTAACAAATTCCATTCCTTGAATAATACCAAAGTTTGTTACTTCGCCGATAGTTGGATGCCGACTCTGAAGATCTTGTAGCCCCTTATAAAAGAATTCGCCAACCTCACGGGCATTACTCAATAGATTACGATCTTCTACTTCTTTAATAGTCGCGTTAGCCGCAGCACAACCGAGAGGATGTCCCATATAGGAACAATAATGCCGATCTGGCATTTCGTCCCAGCTTTCATAGAGTTCCTTTTTAGCAATAATCGCACCCAGAGGCCACATGCCGGCTGTCAGAGACTTGGCAATGACTACTACATCAGGAACAATTTTCCAATATTCACAGCCAAACCAATGACCGGAATAGGTGAAAGTTGGTATATTATCCTCTACCATTAAGACACCAAAATCATCACATATTTGACGCAACTCCGGATAAAATTCCTTTGGTGGTTTAATACCACCCCCATGGCATTGATAAGGTTCTACAAAGACTGTTGTTACCATCGTATCATCGGTATCATTATTTCGCCAACCAGCATGAGAACGTTCAAAAAGAGTACGAATGTATTTTGTACAAAACATATTACAAGCTGGGTATTGTTTTTCAAAATAACAACGATAACAATGTGGATAAGGCACCTTAAGTATTTCCTGCCCAGCAGGAATTGTATCTACAAAGTTGGAATAACCCGTAAGAAGACTTGTATAGATACTCCGTCCATGGTAACAACCATAAAAAGCAAGTACAGCATTACGTGTCCGCTTTTTCACTTTTATGTTGTAAAAATAAGCAAGCTTTGCTGCCAGGTCCATCATTGGCCCCCCCCCTACGTCAAACATTACTTTTGCACTGTTTTTCATAGAACCAGGGGCAATAGCAACTAACTTTTTTGCTAACGCAATACGTGGTATCGTTGGATAATCAGGAGCATGTGCAACTGTTTTACTTTGCTCAATAATAGCATCAAGCACAACCTTGGGACGAAAACCAAGATTGCCAGAAGCCATAGAACCACCGATATCAAAATACTCCCGGCCATCAACATCCCGCAGTAGAAAACCGTCCTGGTAATCTATAACTGGTGTTAATTGATTCAGACCGCCACCATACATCCCAACCTTAGTACCACTACCAATAGATTCCACCTCAACAAATTCCTCAAAAAGACGATGCGATTCCTTACCGATTGAGTTATTATCATGTATGATATTCCTTAACATACATACTCCTTTTGTTCCAAAGATCAATTCATTGCCTCAACATGAAATTTATCATTCGGCAAAAACAATATCTACCGGAGGATCTTTTTTGTATGTGGCCCTGGCGATAAAATAAAACATGATAATCCCAATAGGAGTACAAATGATTTCTCCAGGTATTTCATTGAGATGTAATTCGCTGGCATTATAAATGATAGGATTTACCGTCAACGCAATCACATCATATATCAAAAGAAATATACAACAAAAACCTAAACTCCAAAGAGCTGCTGTTTTATTTGCTTTTTTCCAAAAGAAACCAAACCAGATGAGAGGAATAAGAGTGAACCAAATACCTGCCGTAATCATATTTAACAAAAGCATAGCATTAGGAATTTGTGCCGAAAGAAAACTAATGATCAAAGCAAACAATCCACAAATTACAACACACACTCGTACTATGAAAAGAAAGCTTTTATTTTCTGAATTGGCTTTTGTAAGAGGTTGATAAATATTCTTTGACATCAATGTAGCCGAAGCCAGAATCGCTGAATCAGCAGAAGACATAACCACTGATACAAGCCCTATCATAATTACTGCAGACATGACCGGTGGCAGATAATCCAGAGCGAGCTGGGGATAAATCAACTCCGCATCGACAATATTAGGATAGATAACGGCACCTGCAAAACCAATAACCATACAAAGAACACCCAAAATCAAATAGAGGGGGGCTGAAAGCAAAGCTGCCTGCCTAGAAGCCTTAGGAGATATTCCAGCCATAAGACGAGAGTTACCATCTGGGGATACGACCCCTGAAAAAACCGGCGTTAGGAAGCCCCATAGTAAAAAAATAATCATACGAAAATCACTAGGAATAAAGCGCAAGTTTGCTTTGGGAACTACCTGGGCAATTTTATCCCATCCCCCTGATACACGCATACTCACAAACGCTAATACCAAGGTAGCAACGGACAGTATAATGAATTGAATGATATCCGTAATAACGCCACTCCATAATCCACCCGCGACGGTATATAGCAGTACAATACCCATACCCACTGCGATTGAAATAGTATAATTCCAACCAAGAAAAACAGTAAATGTTTTGGCCAAACCCAAGAATAATGCCGCTAACCAGAAAAGCATAGCAATAACAATAACAGCTGCCGTTAATATTCCAACATTTTTGCCGTATTTTCGTTCAAAAAAATCAGAAATAGTAAATACTCGCATTTTACGCATTTTTTCGGTAAAAAACCATCCCATGATTAATAAACAAACCGTCCAACCAAAGGGAATTCCGGCACCACCTAACCAGCCCATAGAATACGCGACTCCCGAAGCACCCATAGCGACTTCACTGCCAAAAAAACCAGCAACAACAGAAAACGCCATCATCCATACCGGTAATTTGCGTCCAGCTAATAAATAATCTTCGGTAGATTTGGATTTTTTTGCCCCAAAGAAACCTATGACAATCATTAAGATAAGATACATAATAAGGATAACTGTGAATAATGTAGTCATTTTAAACATCCCCCTGTAATAATGTCAAGACAATAATATATTACAATATATAGATTTGTCAAGAAAAAATTTGAAAATTTTACCAATGATGGAAATTTTTGGATTCAAAAAAAGATAATCTAAAAAACATGTTAAGAAGAACTAGCAAAACAAAAAAGAGTGTGATAGAATGGTCTTTATGGAAAACGTTTTTAATTCCATCAAGCTGGATAAGAATGTACCTGTCCCCCTCTACTATCAGCTGAAAAAACAGGTGCTTGCTCTGGTGGACAGAGGGGTTCTAAAAGAGGGAGACATGTTGCCCCCGGAAAACGAACTCTGCAGTCTGCTTCAGGTTTCACGGCCCACTATTCGCCAAGCCTTCAGTGAACTGGTGGCGGAGGGATTTCTGAACAGGTACAAGGGGAAGGGAACCTTCGTATCCAAGCGTAAGGTGGAGGAGCGTTTTTTAAGCAAGCTTGAAACCTTTGACAAGGAGATGATCTCCAAGGGGCTTACTCCCCAAACCAAGGTAATTGCGTTAAGAAAATTAACCGGTCCCCACGAGGCCAATACAAAACTGGATATTCCTCTGGATGCTCCCCTGATTTACCTGAGCAGGGTTCGGCTGGCGGACAAGGTACCCCTGGTATATGTAGAAACTTTTCTCCCCTACGATCCCTATGCCAAACTGATGGAGGTGGATTTCAGTTCCAAATCCCTGTACCGGTCTCTGGAGAAACTGTTCCACGTGCGGGTAAACCGGGTACGCCGGGAAATTGAAGCGGTTAACGCCCACCAGAAAGAGGCGGAACTGTTGCAGATTTCCAAAAACAAGGCCCTCATCCTTGTCAAAACCGTGGCCTACTCTGATGAATCCCTTTCACCGGTGGAATTTTCCATCGCCCGTTACCGGGGGGACCGGAATAAATTCAGCGTGGATATCCTGGGCTACTATTACTCCTAGCTTATAGCCGCCACCCGGATTAGACACGCGGCCGTTGTATTACTGCTTATTAACATCCTGGTGCAGTCTTATTATTATATGCGTAATCTGATGTAATAGCTGCCATTCTTCCAGTAATTCCGGTGGCGTCCTCCCCTGTGCAAGCAGGTTTTTCGTGGTAAAATGCTTGAAGAAAAGAAGTAATTACATTTTAGGAAACAATGCGTTTTTCAAGTTTATGAACCGGTATATCAATGTCGAATGTACCGGCAGCGGTTACTTTCTTTGAAGGAGGAAGCGGGATGTAGAAAAAGACGATTGGTTTACTGGGTATCGTCATGCTTCTTGTCTGCGCCGCCGCAGGCGGGGAGGAGCCTCCATCAGAAGATGTCGCGGCCTTGCGTATGCCGTCAAAGAGGACCACCAGCGCGCCAAGGTGGATTGGGAAGAGGCCCTGCGGATCGATCCAGGCTTTGCCCAAGCGCGGAATAATCTGGAAATACTGCGGTAAATGGGGTATTAACGTCAAAATCTGCTCTCCGCGACGGATTTTGGCATCGGCGTTTTTTGTAAAGCAAAAACGTCGCCTGTCCGGTACTGCCGGACAGCAACGGCCGCCGCGGCATTCCTGCTGCAGAGTGCAGTTTTGCCTAAAACCGGCGAAAGTTCCGGACCGCCGCCGGCTGCTGTTTAACAGAGGGGGTATTATGGAGTGGAGGGAATATTATGACCGGGGCTGGCAGCTGATCCGCGAGAACAAGTATGACGAGGCCATCGAAGTGTTCAGTACATATCTGGAGGAGAATCCCGATGACTCCTCTTTTCTTGAGAGTCGGGCGAGTGCCTGGAGTTGGAAGGGGAATCGGGAAGCGGTCATTGCGGACTATACCCGCATGATTGCCGTCAAGCCGGAGTTCCCCGATGGCTGGAACGGCCGGGGGAATCAGTACCACGAAATGGGCGAGTATGACAGGGCCATTGCGGACTATACCGAAGCGATTGCCCGGATGCCCCAACATCCCAGCTATTGGTCAAACCGCGGCATCTCATATTATGAGAAAGGGGAGATAGACAAGGCGCTTGAAGATCTCAACAAGGCGCTTGACATTGATTCCGAACATTCCTGGGCCCTTATGCACCGGGGCCGATTGTGGAAACGCACGGGGAACATGGACGCGGCGATTGCCGACTTTACCCGGGCCCTTATCTATGCACCGGAAGACTATTGGACGCTTAATCAGCGTGGCTATTGCTGGTTTACAAAGGGCGAGTTCGATAAAGCCATCGCCAACTATTCCGCCGCCATTGCCGTAAAGCCCGACGATGCGGACTTGTGGTTGGACCGCGGCGTTTGTCATTGGAACAAGAAAAGCGAGGAGGAAACAGATCTGGCGGCCGACGATTTTACCCAGGCCATTGAACTGGACCCCGATAACGCCTATGCGTATTTTTGCAGAGGCTGTACGGGCAACGCCAAAGCGCAAGAACAAATCAACACCATAAAAGCGATCATTATGGGCAGGGCAAAAGACGAAGCCGAGCGGCTGATGATGATGGCTCAGCTTGAGCGTATTCAAGGCTATAACAAGCTGATCCCCTTTTTTAACGGCATCCTCGTCAATCTCCGTTCCGACCTGACCGAGATGGAGGATCTGATGCTGAAAGGCGCCAATATGCTGGCCCCGGAATTTTTGAAGGAAGCCGTCGAAGACTTTACCAGGGCAATTGCCCTTGATCCGGACAACGCCGAAGCTTTCTACGAACGGGGCCGTTGTTACGCCCTGGCGGGAGACGCTGGCAAGGCTGCCGCGGACTACGAACAAACCCTCGCGCTGAACCCCAGCCATCCCAAGGCTGCGGAAAAACGTAACGAACTAAAGGAGCAGTGAACAAAGAGCTTTGCTGTCTGCCGCCTTTACTTATCTTCAGCCTCTAATCGTACCGACCTGGAGAAACCCCGCATTGAGGCTTCCGCAGCGGACGCCCTCGGCGACGGCTTCCCGCAGGCTCCGCCCGTCCCCCAGGGCCGCGGCAAGTCCCGCAGTAAAGGCGTCTCCGGAACCGGTGGTGTTGACCGTTTCCGCTACGGGGGTAAAGGAATATTCGGCAAAGGCCTCCCCCTCCGCGTACCAGACCGCTTCGGTACCCCTGGTAAGAACCACGGCGCAGCGGTGTTCCCTGCAGAGCTTAAGGCAAAGCGCCCGGACCTGTTCTTTACCGGGGATTCCGGCGGCATCCGGAAAAAAGGTGGCGGCAAATTCCGCCAAGTTCGGTTTTATCACATCGGGACTATAGGGAAGACTTTTGAGGAGATCTTCTCCCCAGAGATCCAGCGTTACCTTCCGTCCAGCTTCTTTGGCCCGGCGCACCATAAAGGGTACCAGTTCACCGGAAAAGCCTCCGGCCTTGGTACCGGCGATCACCACTGCGCCGCACCTGGGAAGCAGTTCCTCATAGGCCTCCCGGAACCGCCCTTCGGTTTCCGCCACTACGGGCTGGGTATTTTCAATCAATTCGGTAACGCTGCTATCCTCTTTGTCGATAAGGGTATAGCAGAAACGGATAGGGATTCCGCTTTCCACCCATTGCAGGGCTATTCCTTCCCGGCGGCTCATCTCCAGAAAAAGGGACTTGGTTTCTCCCCCCAGGGCGGTAAGATGCACAGCTTCCTTGCCAAGCTGAGAAAGTACCCGGCATACATTAAGACCCTTGCCGGCCACATCAAAGCGGTGTTGCCGGCTCCGGTTTACCGCATCTTTTGTTATAGAAGAAAAACAAATGATTTTTTGCAGAGTCGGATTCATTGAAATAGTAAGGTACATAAATCATACTGTACTAGGGAGGGTATCGGTGATACAATACACCAGTCCGTGGTGCAGGTTGAAGAGGTTGTGATGGCTGAAACGGCATACCGGCGTCCAAGCTGGGACGAATATTTTATGGAAGTCTGCGATGCTATTTCAAAGCGGGCTACCTGTGACCGGGGCCGTTCGGGGTGTGTTATTGCCAAGGATAATCAGCTCCTGGTAACGGGTTATGTGGGCGCCCCTGCGGGGCTGCCCCACTGCGACGAGGCAGGACATCAGCTAAAGCAGCTGGTCCACGAAGACGGTTCCGTTACCACCCACTGCGTCAGAACGGTTCATGCGGAACAGAACGCCATCTGTCAGGCTGCAAAGCGGGGCATCGCCATAGCGGGGGCAACTCTCTATTGCCGCATGACCCCCTGTAGAACCTGCGCCATGCTTATCATAAACTGCGGCATTGTCAGAGTGGTCTGTCAGCGGCGTTACCATGATGCCGCCGATTCGGAAGCCATGTTTCAAAAAGCCGGTATAGTGCTGGAATATATTTCCCAAGAGACCCAGCAGTATGAAAAACAGTGAGAGCCCGGTTCCCGGAGGCGCAGGTCCTTACTTCTTCATCCTCCTGCCGGGCGCTGCCCTGATTCTGGCGCTAAGCTTTATCCAGCTTCCCTTGATCGGCGGTGGTGATCCGGGCCGGCTCCGCCTTGTCATCCTGGGGGGCGGACTGATTAAAGCCCTGATTGCCCTTCTGGGTATGGGTATACTCCTCCGGGGATTGGGCCGCTTCTCCCGTAAAGTGGATCTGTTCAGGCGCATGGTCCGCCCCCTGGAGGAAAAAGATTTCC
>JAIRNJ010000092.1 GCA_031258115.1 Treponema sp.
AAATATTCTTTGTCCGCATACTAATTTTTCTTGCTTAGTATACTATCGTTTGGCTTTGTCCGTCAAATTCTGGATGAGCTTGTCGGTAATATCAACGGTAGGGCTATACCAGAGGATACCCGTATTATCTTTGAGATTGAGAACCATGCTGTAACCTTCGCTTTCGGCAATGTAGCGGATCTCGGCGTATACCTGTTCCAAAAAGGATTCGGACTGGGTAAGCTTGCGCCTCTGATCCTCAAGTTCCGCCTTTTTGAGGCTGTAGTATTCCTTGAGAAATTCCTGCTTCCGGTAAACATCGCTTTCCAGCCGGAGCGCCTTTTCCTGGTCTCCCTGGAGTTCCGCCTCCGCCTGCTGCCGTTTTATATTCTGAATTTCGGCGGTCATCCTGTCGATATCTTTCTGAACCCTGGCGCTGCGCTCCTCAAATTCCCGTACCGCCCGTGAATCCCGAAAAAAGGAGGTATAGACCTTGGAGAGGTCTACGACGGCAAAACGGGTTAACTGTTGGGCCCAAACGCCTGCAGAGACGCCGAAAATCAAAAGAAAAAGGATACTGTTTTTTTTCATAGCTGTTCCATTTTACCCATTTTAGTATGTGGACATGGCGAAAGACAAGACAAAATCCACGCCCGAAAGGGGATTTTTGCCGTCGTAGAAAATAGCCCCGCGCTGCCAGTCGAAGCTGCCATCCCCGTTGATCTTGAAGCGTTTTGCAAAACTGAAACGGAAGGGGAACTGGGGAAGGGCAAAACGCAGACCCCCGCCGAAGCTGAAGCGCATATCTTCTATGCTGAATTTGCTGAAGAATAACTCAGGCGTCTTCTTGATCCCCGCCCCGTCGAGAAAGAAGTCCCAGGCCAGAACCTGGGGAACAATGGGGATCCGCAATTCCATCCAGTTTTCCCAGAGGCTCAAGCCCTTGTTGTAGTATTCTCCGCTCCAGCCGCGGGCATTGAAGATCCCGTCCACGGCCAGTCTGCTGGCCTTCTGAATTTCTATTGCCTGGAATGGCTGTGGGAAGAGAAACGAAAGGCCGCTATGAATACCGAAGATCAGCTTGAAGGTGTAGCGTTCTACGATCCGTTTTGATAAAATCGTGTGGAAAAATTCAGCCTTGGTATCGGATCTGATGTAGTGCTCAGTTTCAACATCGAATAATCCGTAGATCCCCAGACGCTGAATAGCGTAGTAGCCATCGGAAGGATCGTAGAAGAGATCCCGGTCATCGAGGGAAACGCTGCCCCAGATTGAATTGAAGGGAGTCCAGCGGTTATTGTTTTCCCTCAGAACAGGATCGAAGGGACGGTAGAGGCCCTGATCGAACTTGTTAAAGACAATACCCGGCCTGAAACCTCCTCCCAGAGCCAGTACCCCCGCAGGCAGGTAGAAGCGGTAGCTGGTATTGAAACCCAGCGAAAGGTTCCAGTGATCGTAGGGCATAAGGTACTTGTCCGGGGGATTTTTTCCGGAATTGTAGTAGTCGTCATAGGAATAAAAACCGTCCGGGAAGGCATAGTCTTCATCGCCATTGAAAAAGGGAGCTATGTTGTCCATTTCCGCTTCCCGCTTGGACCAGCCCACGGAAAAGTCGACGCCGCCATTTACGGGAAGCCCGAAGACCCAGCGGCGGTTATGACTCAGGGTAAGGCTGGCCGTATCGGGGGAGCCTGTAACCTCTACCCCGAGGGAGTTGCCGGTACCCAGAAGATTACGGTCATTCAGTTTGAACATTGCGGAAATGGGGAAGGTATTCGGATCCGCGGTTCCGGAGAAGGTAAGGCCGAACTGCAGATCGGTAGAGGGCTGCTCCTCAACCTCCATCACCAGCTTCATCAGGTTGCCCGCTGTTCCTTCTTCGATAACGGGGTTTACTCCGGAGAAAAACTGAAGGTTGTAAAGGTTACGCATCCCGGTCTGGATCTTGGCCTTGGAGAAAATATCCCCGGGTTCAAGAGGAATTTCCCGAAGTATGACCTGATCTTTGGTTTTTTCGTTCCCCTGGACGCTTATACTTTCGATATGGGCGCGGCCCCGTTCCACTATTTCCAGTTTGTAATACACCACCCCCTGTTCCCTTGTTTCCACCCGGTTGATCGTGTTGTAGATATAGCCATTTTCGTAGTAGAGATCCGCCACCCGCTGGAGATCCGCCTCTACCTTGCTGGCATTGACCACCGGCCGATCCTGAACCTTCCTGTCTGAACCAATACCTGTTTTTTTGAGAGAAGTGATCTGTTCGTTAAGCTGTTCGGTGGTAAAAATCTGGTTTCCTTCAAATGTAATGTCTCCCAAAAGATACTGACTTCCTTCCCGGATGTTATAGGTGATTATCAGATTGTTGTTGGAATCCGAGTCCTTTTGCATATTTGACTGAACATCGATGATCTCCATATCGATGTATCCCCGGTCGTGGTAATACCGGATGATTTTTTCCTGGTCTTCCACCAGTTTTTCTTCTTCAAAAGCGCCGTCATTGTAGAAACGCTTTTCCTTGAGGCTCATCTGGCGTTTCAGGGTACTGTCGGTAAATTTGCTGTTTCCGTTTATGACGATTTCTCTCAGGGTTATCTTGCTTCCCTCATCGATCCTGAAATTTACCGCCGGGGAAGCACTGTTTTCATTGTACTCCGCCCTCGCCCTGGCGTCGGGATAACCGGATTCCCGGTATTTTTTAACGATTGCCTGCTCCGCGGCGCGAAGATCCCGGTCGGTTATGATCTGCCTTCTTTTGAAGGCAATGGCGTCGGTGAGTTCCCGCGAACGAAGATGCCGGTTTCCCGAAAAGGTGATCCTGGCGGCTATGGGGTTTTCTATTACCGTGAAGGATATAATGACCCCGCTGAGCTTCTCATCGTAGGGAATGATTTGGGGGCTAAGTTCGGAAAAGTAATCGGTATTGAGCAGAGCCATGTAGAGCTCCATGTAGGTTTCTTCGGTGAAAATACGTCCGATAAAAGACTGTATAATGCCGTCCAGATCGCTCTGTGCAACATTCACAAGCTCTCCAAAGACGATTTCCCTGATCGGTTTATTCTCATACCAGTTATCAGGAAGCTCCGCCATACCGGCCCCGCTTTCCTGGGCAAAACCTGTAAAGGCAAGCAGTATCAACACCGGTATAAAGCTCGAAACTCTCGTACTCTTAGAATGCATCAATACCCCTTAGAACGACCAACTCCAGATCAAACTGAAAAAACTATCGTTAACAAATAAATTCTCAGGATGGAGGGGAATAAAATCCCATCGAATATCGAATATCGGTCCATCCAACTCAATGCTGATATCCGGCTCGATAGAGAGATTTTCTCCTATTCTGAAACCTCCCAGGTTTTCAGGATAGGCATCGTAGCGCAGGGACAACATGGACTGGATAAACATTCCCCTGCCTATGTATTTACCCAGAAAAACAGTTGTATTATCAAAATAGTTACCGACACCGCCGTTCCTGTCAACAGGTTGCTGATAATTACCGGAAACCATGGGATAACGGCTTGAATACTTCCTTGGAGACTTATAATCAAAGAGACCGGTAGCATCAAAGAGAGCGTTTTGGATAAACTGGGTACGGATACTGAACATATCCAGGTGCAGGAAGTCTCTGGTAAGCCTTTCAACCCGCCTGACCACCTGGAACTGGGCCAAAATATCGGCGCTGGAGTTGAGGAAGGCCCGCTGAACCGTTCCGGTATTCTCATCTATGTTGGAACCTGCAATGTTTTGTCCCAGGAGGGAAAAAATTTCCATCTGGGAGAGGGGCGGACTGGATTCCAGCCGTGCGGTAAAGGAAAGAAGGGGGGCATTATCCACGATGAGGGATATGGTTACCGGACCGTCGTTGGTACGATCCCGAATTTCCGCCCTGGCGCTGATCCGGGGATCAAACTGGACTTCGTTTTCCCGGAAGCTAAGGCTCCCCTCCCGGATATAGAAACTCCGTTCAAAGTAAAATATCTCGCCGCTGCGGAGTTTTACATCGCTGTTGATGGAAAAACGCCGGGAAATGGAATCGCTGATCACTTCAACCCTGGTTCCGTGATCCGCATAGGCGTGAAGAATTGGAAAATCGGTATTGGGCCAGACAAATTCCACCTTGTTACCGGTGGTGACATTCAGATTCACCAGTACGGGAAAGAGCAGATCGGCATAAGGATCCGAAAAAGCGGCGTTGTTTATTTCATTGGTATCGAGGCTTATCTCCGAATTCTGGGCGGTAATGGCCCCCGAGACGGTGAGGATCATGTCTTCCATGGAGAGATTCAGCTTTCCTGATGCATTTCCATGAGCCAAAAAGCCTGATATGTCAAAACCGAAGGGAATGGGAGTAGCGGAGGCAACGTCTATGTTTATGCTGAAGATATTGGGTATCCAGCGGTCGAAACGGAACCAGCCGGTAATCATGCCGCCCCCTTTGCCTACGTTGGCTCCCAGAGGCCCAAAGTTCATTTCGCTGCCTTCAATAAGCACATCAACCGGCGCCGGCCTGATGTCCTCTGTAAGGAATTTGGGCACCTGGATGCGCACACTGTTTCCCCTGGCAGTTCCGAAAAATTCCGGATCCCCCAGAGGCCCCCGGATAGCCACCTGAGCCCTGACATAGCCGCCTGAGAGAACCAGTCCCTGGTCGGGAGGGACAAAACGCCAGATTCCCGGCAGGTCTACATAGAGATCCGGGGCATGGGCATCTATGGTTGAGGGGCTTAGTTTACCGAAGACTGAACCCCGGATGGGAGAAGGCTTTGAGAGCCCCGCATAAAAATCCCCTTCTTCATTGAGTTCCAGCCTGAGCATGTTTTCGGGCCCGCCGTTTACCGAGACAACCGAATGGCCTGCCCCATCGGAACTACGGGAAAACATAAAACTAAAGGCTTCCTCTGCCTCTATGGTATCGTAGCGGAAGCTTTCCACCCTGAGGTTTCCTTTAAAAACCTTGAGGGCTTCTCTGAGCCGGAACCAGGAGGAGATAGGCTCCCCTTCCGCATCCAGATAAAGGGATACATCAAAAGTACGTCCCGCCGCCGCGCCCTGCAGGGAAGCGCGGGCCTCCGCACTCCCCTCTTCCCGGTTGATGATCATTGAGGGAAGCTGCGCATTGAAGGCCCCATAGTTGAGGCTTAACCCTTCAAGGCCTATCTCCCGGTTATCTATAATAACGGTACCGGCAGCCGTTAAATCCGTGTCCTGGATATGGGCGCTGAAGGAAGAGAGCGAAATTTCCGCCCGGAACTCATCAATGGAACGCCACTTTAGGGAAAGAGTAGCGTCCAGTATCCCGTCGTAGGCATTTTCCAAGACCCGGCCAAGTTTGACACCCCTGCCCAGGAGAGTCAAATCCAGTTCCTGATCCATGAAGGTGCCTTCCAGATTGAGATTTTCCAAACCCTGATCGCCGGCCATCCGGAAGTTGAACTGCAGGTTCCGGAAACCGTCAAACCAGGTACACGCGGCATTTCCGGAGAGAGGGCTGCGGCCATCGTCAAAAGTCAAATTGGGAACGAGCGCCCCGTTTTGATCCATGTATCCGGACATGCTGATATTGGTGAAGGGAGAGGCCGGGGTATTGAGGTTTTTTATGGTAAAGCTCTCGAGTATCATCGACCAGAGCAGAGTATCCTCATAGCGGAAAGAAGAAGAAATACTCAAAGTTGCAATCTGGTTTCTGAAAGTGAAAGGAACCTCTTTCGCCTCCAGATACCCCGAATACCCCGTCCCGGAGGAACTGATATAGAGTTCCAGGCCGTAGGAACCAAGAAGACTCAGGGAATTTTTATCCAGTATGGTTCCATTAAAATAATAGGAAAGATCCTGCCAGGTACTCGTCAGGGAAAAGGTAATATCCTGTGGCTGGGAAAAATCCGCATCCCCGCTCATTTCCAGCCTTCCTCCCTGCCAGATCACCTGACCATCGTTCAGGCTGAAACGCTGATTGGTTCCCGACACGGAGACAAGGGCAACAATGTCGTTCAGCTTCGAGGAGGGAAAGGGGCCGATGTATGCAATGGCTATACGCGGAGCATTGTAGAGAAGGTACTCAAAATCGGTAGTAACGAACACTTCCGCGGTAATGGAAACATCTTCCAAAACAGTCCGGAAGGTCCGGGGCAGTTCCGGCAGGACGGTAAAGGGGCTGCTCATTTCGACAAGATCTCCTACAGAGAACGAATCAAGATAGAGACTTGCCTCCATGCCGGAACGCTGATCATAGACACCGGAAAGAGAAATATTACTGATATTGACTTCTTCTTCATAAGATTCGGTTCCTGTAAAACGGAGGGCCGAAGCGGCAAAGGAAAAACCGCTGTCGGCGAAGCTCAATTGGGTATCCAGAGCGGCAAGTTCCATGGAACCGGAAGAAATTGTATCGGCAAAGAAGTTAATATCCCTTCCCAGGGTGGTAACAGCGAGATCCCCGTTAAGCCCGGAAATTCCTGAAAGGCCGAAATTCCGGAAGCTGATAATACCGTTTGGCGAAAAAGGCGTAAAAGCCAGGACACCCTGAAAAGAAGCTCCGCCCTGCCTTATATCCAGCTCCGCATTGTCAATGCGAATCCTGTCCCTGTCTCCGTCCCCTCTCATTGCCAGGGCCTGAATACCGAAGGGCCCCGGTTCCCGGATACGAACCTGCATATCGATCCGGTAATCAAGAATATCCGGCCCTGCCCGGAGATCCAGAGATCCGCCGGCAGCGGCAGAGAGGAAACGGTTGTAGTTTTTCAAGTCTCCTTCCAGAGAGAAAAGATCCCTGAGTAAAAGATTCCGGTTTTCCAGATGCAGGGAAGCCAGCCCCGTTTCCATACCAACGGTTAATAAAAAATCGATGGGATGTTTGTCTTTCATCCGAGTAACAACGATGTTTTGGTTTTCCAGGGAAAGATCCAGACCCATGGGCTTGAGACTAAAAAGGCCGCCTGAAAACGAAGAGAGAATGACGCGCCCATTGCCTGCAGAAAGATCCGGAGAGAAGCTTCCCTTTATCCTGGCGGACATGGAGAGAAGCATAGGTTTGTTGAGAAATCCCAAATCCGGCAGGCCGGGCGCCATGGAAAGACCCGCTATTTTTTTTAGATCCGGCCCGCCAGGGGAATGCAATTCCGCACCGGCCTTCAGTTTGCCAAGCGCTGCGACGGCGCCGTTTTTGAAAGAAAGATCCAGGGTCAGATCGGCGGCATGAACATAGTCCTCCGCCTTTTTGAAGCTAAAACCCCCGCGGCGTATTCTGATTTTAAGCTTTTCCGGAAAGGAATCAAGGAGTTCCTGAAGACTGTCCTGATCTGCGGAGAGAGCGGAAAAACGCTGAAGAAGATCCCTGTCCGTTTCGGCGTCAAGGTTGATAAGGGGTCTTTCTATGCGGATGCCGCGCAGAGATTCCAGCGGATCATGGTTTCCAAAGAGAAGCTCTATCAGAGAGAAGGAGATCCTTAATCCTGCGATTGAAAGCAGCGGTTTTTCATCCGCAGTTCCTATCCGGATACCCTTAATGTTCAGGGAACCGGCAAAGGAAGGACTTACCGACCGGTATTTGATCTCCTGACCCAGAAAATCTTCCCCCAGGGCGATGAAAGAATCCCGTCCGGCTTCCAGCCTTTCAAAGAGAAGCTTCTGCAGGGGCCGGAGGACAATGGCGGAAAAAGAGGTCAGAACCGCTATGATGAGGAGAATAGTGATAAATCCGGTTTTACCTGTCTGAGCCGTGTACAAAATGAGTTTATAAATCCTTATGGCCGCTTATCGAAAACCCGGCATTTTGAAAAAAAATTTCCCCCCAATAAGATTACAACGATACAGGATCTTTTTCCAATAATAGTATCGGCTTGGTATGGCGGAAGGCGGAAGACTTGAGAATTGTATATGGAGAATGGTCGTGGTACTATGCGGACATGAATGTCCTTAAGAATTTTGCCGTGCTTGAGGGGGGAGACGGAACAGGAACCAGTACACAGATTAAAATGCTGAACCGCCGTTTTGAGGAACACGGATCAGACAGTTCCGCCGCTCCCTTGCCGCCGCTTTTTACCACCTGTGAACCTACAGGAAATCCCATCGGCCGCGTGATACGCTCCTGCCTGAAAGGTGAAACCGTTTTTAGACCCGAGACTCTGGCGCGACTCTTTGCCGCAGACCGGGGAGAGCACCTCTATGGCCCTGATGGCATTGTTGAGCGTGCAGGCCGGGGAGAATTCGTCGTTTCCGACCGCTACTCCCCCTCTTCCCTCGTGTACCAGGGCATCGCCTGCGGAAACGATCTTTCCCGGCTCCTCAACGAAGCCTTTCCCCTGCCGGAATTGATTATCATTCTGGATCTTGATCCCCATATTGCCGTGGAGCGGATCAGGCACAGGGAAAAAAAAGAGATCTTTGAATATCTGGAATTCCAGATCCGTGTGCGCCGGACTTATCTGGATTTGATACCCTATTACCGGGAAAGAGGAGCCAGGGTTGAACTTGTAGATGCCCGGGAGAGCGCCGAAACGGTGTCCCTTGCCGTGTGGAATTTTATCCGTGAAATGCCGATATTTCAGGAAAGGAGAGGAGAATCTACGGATGAGACTTGAGAATACGGGCAGAAAGATGGTACTTGTTTTTTCGGCGTTTGTCTTTTTTTCCGTTCCGGCATTCAGAACAGAGGCCTATTTTGTTACCTACAAGGAACAGTACTATCGGCTCTATCATCTTCAGTTGATTCAGAACCCCGACGACACCATGGAGAATATCTACTGGCTGGAAAAAGCCATGAAGGCGGATTTCTGCAATCCCCTCTACGCCCTGGCTCTTATTGAAAATGAAAAGGAATGGGAAAAGTACCGCTACCTTTTTAACATGCACCTGCACCTGAAACTTATCGAACAGTACCTCTTTCTGGGAAACAAGTGGAACAAGCGGAACGCGTATTTTTACAATGCCCCCTGGAAAGAAGAGAATCTTGAGAGCCTTAAAACCGCGGAAACCTGCTATAAAACCGCCCTTTACTACTGGCAGGGCGCCAAAGAATGGATGGAGAAAGCACAGGAGAGACGCTTCCGCTTTATAAACCTGAAGAAAATCCAGTTCTGGGAAGATGAAGCGGGCCGCATGGAAAGCGGGGAACTTGACTACGAAAAGATCATCAACCGTGAACTGGCCCTGCTCCGGCAGGTACGGGAGAAATTTGAAGCCATGGACGAGAATACCTACTGATTTATTCGCATTGAGGAAAAAACCACATTTCCATCACAATCACAAATCAACCAACCCCGCCGCAGAGCGGACGGGGTATGGTTGTTCTTTAAAGGTATTGGACTCGGGTTTCATACCCTTATTACGCCCCAGAGGGGCGGGGTATGAAACCCTCGCCACGAA
>JAIRNJ010000118.1 GCA_031258115.1 Treponema sp.
ACCAGCAGGCGCTGCCCCATAGATTTGAAATCCTTGAATTGCGTAGTATGGAAGACATACGAAGGGCGATTAAGGACATGTATGTCCGGGGCGCCGGGCTCATCGGAGCGTCGGCGGCATACGGTATGTATCTTGCGGCGCTTGAGGCGGGCGAAAAAACTTTTGACAGGGACCTTGAGAGAGCGGCAAAAATCCTCAAAGATACCCGCCCAACGGCAAGTAATCTGGCATGGGCCGCGGACAGTATGTTGAAGAAGCTTGCCGGGAACCATCTAAGCATTGCAGCAAAGAGGGAGGAGGCCCGTCTTGCGGCCCAGGCAATCGCGGATCAGGACGCGGAATTCTGCAAAAACATAGGGCTCTGGGGCCTGGAGCTTATAAAAGCGATTGCGGAAAAGAATAACGGGAAAACCGTGAATATCCTCACCCACTGTAATGCCGGCTGGCTTGCTTTTGTGGATTACGGGTCGGCCATGTCCCCTGTATACGCCGCTTTTGACCGGGGGATTAAGGTTCATGTCTGGGTCGATGAGACCAGACCGCGGAACCAGGGCGCAAGCCTTACCGCTTGGGAACTTGGGCAGCACGGGGTTCCCCACGATCTGATTGCGGATAACGCGGGGGGCCACCTGATGCAGCACGGTATGGTTGACATTGTTATTACCGGAGCTGACAGGGTTACCCGGTGCGGGGACGCGGCAAATAAAATCGGCACGTATTTAAAGGCAGTGGCGGCCAGGGAGAACAATATCCCCTTCTATGTCGCCCTCCCCTCTTCAACCTTTGATTTTAAGATGCGAAACGGCCTTGAGGAGGTCCCAATAGAGGAACGGGATGCGGATGAGATAAGATTTATCAGCGGGAAGAATAGCAGGGGCGAAACGGAGACAATACAAATATGTCCGGACGGGACCCCCGCACGGAACTGGGGGTTCGATGTTACCCCTGCCAGGTATATCAGCGGCCTGATTACCGAGCGGGGTATCTGTGATGCGTCGGAGAAAAGCATTGCCGGTCTTTTCCCGGAATGTATGCCCGGCTAATTGAATGGAGAGGAGGTTACTATGGCTATAGTAGGTATTATCGGAGGGAGCGGGCTGGATAACCCGGACATTCTCGCAAACCCCCGGGACGAAAGGGCGGCAACTCCTTATGGGGAGCCTTCTTCGCCTTTGAAGCGCGGCGCCATAGAGGGCGTCGAGGTGGTTCTCCTGGCCCGTCACGGCAGGGAGCATACTATCCCCCCGACACAGGTTAATTACCGTGCGAATGTTGCGGCCCTTAAAGCCGCAGGATGTACGCATATCATAGCGACTACGGCAGTCGGATCGCTTAGGGAAGAAATTGGCCGGGGGGACTTGATAGTTGTCGATCAGTTTATTGATTTTACGAAACAGAGAAAAATGACCTTTCATGAATCTTTTGAGCCCTATAATCCCGTACATTGCGCTATGGCGGAACCTTATGACAGCGGTCTCAGAAAAATTATCATTGACGAATGCGAACGCCTTAAATACAAATACCATGACAAGGGAACAGTGGTAACCATCGAAGGGCCCCGCTTTTCTACCCGCGCCGAATCGCACATGTTCCGCGTTCTTGGAGCCGACATTATCAATATGTCTATCGCGACTGAAACGGTTTTGGCCAATGAAGCGGGTATTCCCTATGCTGCGGCAGCCATGAGTACCGACTATGATTCCTGGCGGAGCGATGAAGAGCCGGTTACCTGGGAGGCCATCTTAAAGGTCTTCGCGGAGAACGCCGCAAAGGTGACAACGCTTTTGACACGGATTATTCCGCGGATTTAGGCGCTTCGAAGGCATTGGCCCGGCAAAATCCGGCCTTGAAAAACAACAATTCCCGGTCATGGAAAATGACCAGGAATTGACAAGCCAATCCTCGCAGTTTGCCAAACAATATTTTTATGGGTTTCTTCTTTGTAATCATGTAAGAATTATTCAAGCAATCTTTGAAAAAATCCTAATGGTCCCTCATTATCAATCAAAACCACATATGTATTTCCATTCCATTGCGGTTTTCCAACTGTCCTCCAAGGTATATTTGGTATATCACTGTCTTTATTCAACATCATTTCCAAAGAGTTATATTCTGTCCATATAACATTTCCAATTTTTACATCAGAATAATATTTTCTTATAAATTTATATTTGTCTTCTTCGTTGTATATTACAAAGAATACATTGCTATTGTATGATTCACCATCATCATCCAATAGCATCCATTTGCCCAAATAATCATTAGGCGAATCAAATCTAACATTATCCGGCAGCTTGCGTTTGTCATATAGTATTGTATCAATAAGTTCTCCAGTATTCGTCTGACCATATAGACTAATCAGAATTATAGAAAAAGATATTATGCCGCAAATCATTTTTTTCATATAGAACTCCTTTTTAGTGAATGTATCACAAAATATATTTTTTTAAGAGCTTTCATCGAAAATAAGAACAACAAAAGTTTTCCAAAGAATTCAATCTTTGCAGTAAAAGACTTTGCTTGTCCAATTATCCTAGATTCATATGAAAAAGCATACCTTAAACTGTTTCTTCTGAAACTTTTCCCATCAGACACCTGGTCTGCACTAACCGAGTTTTGAAAAAAACTCAACAATACCGCTTTATTCAATTGTGCTTTATCGCTTGTAGCTGATAAAACGCCATACCACGCGGCAGAACCGCATGGTATGGCGTCATGGATCGTAAACTACCTTTGGCGGTACTCAGGCTTCCTGTAAACCATATAGGGATTTGATCCCGCTACGGCGGTGACAACTAAATCCAAATAACGGCTTCCTTTATAAACATCTATCACCTTTACCGAAACCGATCTCGCAGGGGAAGGAAGTTTAATGTTTTTGAAATAAACCACATCCTCAAAGTCCACCCTTATGGTGAAAGGGACTTCTGACTCCAGGGCTGTTATTTCAACCGTCTTTAACCTTGAATTTGCCTTAAACAAATGGGGCCTTTCACCGTCAACAAAGCCGTTCAGGATATTAAGGTTTGTCTCGGGTATTCTGAACCGTATGGTCAATTCTTCCCCGATTCCACCGGCATTGTTTCTTACCGCCCAGGGAGTACCATAAAACATGTGGAGACAATATCCATAATTGCTGTAGTACCTTTCTGCCATTCCTGATGGCTTGTAATCAATATCTCTTTCGTGGAGGAAGTTGCTTGCGTTAACCGAGAGGATATTCAGCAGTTCTTTCTCCGGGAATATATCAAAGGGATCCTGCGGTTTATAGTAGAGGGCATCAGAGAGCCTGCTGAATTGATTATTTACATTAAATTTTTCGATGAAATAGTAATTCTCCCCGGGGATAATTATAAAATTTTCCGCCTCGTCATTCCCCAATATCGCCGGAAGATAATTAGGAGTACCGTTTAATTCATGCTTGCCCAAACGGAAATAACCATCTGACCCGGCCTTTAGAGATTCTTTGTTCAGCGTAACTGAGTCATAATTTATCGTACCATTATACAAAAAAGCCTCATGCCAAAAATTATCCACATGAGTTTCAAGTCCTCCTTTGGCAATGATAATGCTGTCTTGATCAACCATTAAATAGACCATCATAGTATCAACAGTATGGTTCAGCAAAAAAAGTTTTGGCTTCCCGCTTTCCTCAGGCAATGAAAAAACGGTATTAATACCAAGGACAATTCCAAATACCAAAAAGCCCCATTTACCTAATGTCGTTTTCATATATCATATCCTCCTGATTTTTGTTCGCGCCAGGAGTTTAATACTCCCAGCACGTTTCCAAGGAACTAAAATTCACGCACCATGCCTTTTATTTGATACCCCTTCGACAACCCAAGGCTGTGCAAATAGCTGTATACGCTATTTATAGTAGCGACAGGAGCGACAAAACACCCATCCGAGTAATAGCTATTATAATCAACCCCATTCGAATAGCTGTTTGCATGGAAAAGCCATTTGAGGCTATCCTTGCCCCCGTTTCCTGTATTGCTTACCGTATATCCCCCAACGGTAGTTGCGTTGTTGATAATCATAACAACATTTTTATTTTTACCGAGATTTCCGTAATAATTATCCGAAGTCGTCCAGTATGTCATATTAAAAGAACCCGGCGCAATCGTATTCCCCTGGATATTTCCATAAATCGGATGTTGATACGGCTGGTTCAACTTTGGATTAGTACTACTTTTTGTCATATTATCAACAGTATGAAATTGGCCAAAAACACTACCATTCAAATATCCACCATCCAGTGATTGTTTTATAAAAACCAGAGCATCAAGCCCTTGTTTTGACTTATTAAACTTTGAGCCTTCATTCGCGGACCAGCCTAGGTATGATTCTTTATTTCTAATTACAGTTGCTTTAACCGTGGAATAAGCAAACCCTCCCTCAGCTTTGTTCTCGGCGAGAATATACCCAGAGGTTTTCTTATTGTCTGTCAGCGTTAGACCAATGTTTTCTACATTCACCCAGCTTGTACCATTCCAGCTTGCACCGGCATGGTACATCAAAGCCTCACCGGCCAGGGCGAGCCTTTGCTTGTCGGTTAAATTTGAAGGGAGAACACCGGTGCTTTGAATAATTCTGATTTCTCCATCCGACAAGCCCAAAACATCTTTCAAAGTTTGGAAACTGTAGGTGTTTGCATCATCCAAACTTGAGCCCAGAATCTCTTTCGCTCTTTCAAAACCTATTACATTGGCCAGGGACTCCGCCATCCCCATATCAGATGTATAGTCCTGGTCTCCAAGCGCAAGAGTACTTATGACTTCACCTGCGGCGTTGCGGTATTCTACAGTCAGGGATTTCTTACCATCCCATACCAAGACATGACTTCCATCAGCATTTGATATAAGTTTCCAATAATCCGCGCTGGAATCATAAGCATCGGCTACGGCATTGGCTACAGAGTAGTTGCCGGTTCTTTGGGCTTCACCGAAAAACAGCGCTTCGATGGTCATATCCATTCCGAGGCCGCCGTGGTAGGTTGTGAGCAGTTCCAGGGCTGTTTCCATGTGGCCAAGGACCGCCCGTTCGGTTTCCACCTCCTGTTCTGTCTCGTCCCCGATTATCCCGTCCCGGTTGGCTTCGTGGGAGAGTACCACGTTAAGGCCGAAACGGCTTTGATCGTCCAGCGCATCGGAACCGAGATAGACGGTTTTTACCCCTGTCTCGGAATCATATTTGCTCTCGGTGGCCTTGGTGCCGGATTCAGCTATTTTTGTTCTTCCTGCGATATAGTTCTCATATTCTTCACGGTACAGGCCGCCCATGCTATAGAGGGTCCGCATCTGGCTGGCGTATCCCATCGCGGTTTCCTGACCGGAAAACAATATCCCGGCATTCACTTTCCACGACTCCAGACCCTTTGCGGCGCTTATCAGGGTTCCCATGCTTACATCGGCGCCTCCGGTCCCCAGGCCCATTTGAACCCCTTCACGGCCCAGATGAAGTTCCAGGAGACCAACGCCGGGTGTGTTCTCGCCGGAGAACAAACTTGTACTAAGCAGGTTAAGGGTAAAATCCCCTCCTGTGGCATAACTGATTCCCTGGGAGGCAAGACTGCCTGTCAGACTGTTCAACTTGCGGCCATTGGAGTACAGATTACCGGTAAAACCTTCCATGGAGAGATCGAGGAGCCCGGTGGTAAAAGATCCGGAGGAGGAACTCAGCGCCGTTTTCCAACTGTTCGTAAACCCAGCGGCAAGCTGCTCCCGGGAAAAACCCCAGCCGTTTTCGTCATCGTATGTCACGGCTCCTATTATACTGGTTAAAGAGCCCGTAGTAAAGGCCTCAACACCCTTCATCGCGGCGGTTATCATTGTTCTGCCTATACCGGAATTTGTTAAGGAACTCATATAATTTGTGAGGCCCCCATTGCCAAAATATCCAGATGAGACGCCTCCTATTCCGCTAAAAACAGCGCCGGCTGAGGAAGATACGGTGTTCGTGAGCAGATTCTTTCCAAAACTAAAACCGGCCTCGCCCCAGGATTTTATACCCGCGCTTACATCCAGCATATCGAACACTAAATCATCGGCGGTATTTATTGCGGAGTTAAGGGCAATGGCTCCCGCAAGGCTGGCCCCGCCCGTAACAGGTGCCGCGGCCGCGCTGATCATGGTGGTGGCTATGCGAACTCCTATGTCCGTTATTGTTCGTATTGTAGGCGCCTGGAACCAACTACCTCTGGAATCCCAGAGGGGCTTGTTCCAGGAAGGCTGGGACAGGGCCGAAATTCCATAGCTCTCTTTAATATTCCAGTAAATAAATTCCGTCATCAGCCGCCCGATTTCCCCGGCGCCGTAATCGTCAAATACCCCGGCTCTTCCGTCATCAATGTCAGGTTTTGATTTAGTTACCGGTTGACGTCCGAGGTGCATACCAAATTCACCTGTTTCCCCGTCAGCGCCGGAACCGAATATTTTTCCGGCATGGTCTTCTACTTCGGCATACATTTTTTCGATGAGGCTATCCACAGCCCAGGCATCAAGGTTTTCAAGCCGCTCCTCGCTTAGATCCGTGTTCAGGTAAAGGACGGGCATGATGTAATCCCTGTAGCCTTCAACAGAAGCCTTATCGGTTATGATCGAGGTAAACAGGGTGGAATGTACCAACACATCCTTAACATAGGAAATTCCTGACTTCTGCCATTGCCCTTCGAGGATAAAAGTTTCATCCATTTGTTTTCTAAAACCGCTGTTGGCTTCTTGAACGTTCCCGGCAAGGAGCTTTAACGCTTCAGCGGTAAGGTCTTTGACATGCAGGGCGATTCTTTTTGATTCCCTGGCCGCCAGTTCCTCTTCGGCGGATTGTGCGAGCCGCGAGGCCTCGGCCGCAAGAACGCCGTAATTTCTGCCCTCCGGCCCGCCTACTCCCCGTCTGACTTCCGTGATTAAGACGCCTGAACTGTTGTTCAATGCGCTTAAGGCGGTGTTTAAATTGTTTAGACCGGCAGTTTCCAACAACTGCCGCAGAGTTGCCTCAGCCTCTTCAATACCGCCGGCGTTCATAATCCCCATAGGGTTCCGGGTATCCATGGCACGCGCCATGGCTTCGGCATCCGAACCGATCAGGGCCAGTACCGCGCCGGAAGACGCCTCGTTGGCCGCCCTTGTCGCCTGGGCGACCCAGGCTTCTTTGTCTTTGAGTCCTTCGAGATACGCCGCGGCCCACGCCTCATCTGTTCTTTGGTATTCATCCTGGTATGCCTTCACCCAGCGGGCATAGGATTCCCGCAGCTTTTCGGCCGTTTGTTTCCAGTCGGCCCTCCCATTCTCTATCATCACTACGGCTGAATTTTGCCATTCCCGGTATTGTTCCTGAATATCCTGGCGCCGTTCTTCCCATTCCACTTCTCGTCCGGCCATCTCGGCCGCATAACGTTCACCGTAAGCCCTGCTTATAAGGTCAACATATTCGGCAGCCAGGGAATTGTATTCGGCATCCCGGTTTTTGCCCCGTTCAATGAAGCCGAAAAGATCCTCCATGACGGAACCGGCAAGATTTTCAACGTGGTTTTTTCTCCCTGGAAATTCTTTTCCATACGCTCTTTCCGCAGCCAGGGTTACCTGTTCGATAGACGCTGTTCCGTTTAGATATTCCTGATACACAAGGTGATAATCGTTTTCCGCTTCCGCAAATTGACTGTAGTTCTCATTCCAAAAGGCTTCAAGGTTCGACTTTGATTCTTCTTTAGCCGCAGTGCTCCATTGGGCGAACAGTTTGACAGCCTCAGGCAAAGCCAAGCCGGCGACATCAATTTCTCCGGCCATTTGGTTCCAGTATTCCTCAAGCTGCAACAGTTCGCCGGAGTCTAAACCCCCTGTAATATTCAGCGCTTTTTCTACCGTGTCCCAGCCTGCGCCGTTCCCCCCGCCGTAGAGAATAGTCAGGCGTTCCGAAGATTCCAAATATGACGCAAGGGTCTGATTCAGGGAATCTATTCCTGTTTTCAATCCCCCGTAACCGGAGTTGACATAATAATTCAAATGATCAGAAACCGCCTTGAGAGAATTTTTTGTGTATTTTGCGGTATCGTAACTATCTTCATATAGCCAACCTATCACCGGTATGTCGTACTTCCTCTTTATGTTCTTGTACACCTCATAGGCAAGAGAATAGACAGGATAAACTTCGATATACTCGGTGATCCGCGAAAAATATTCTGAATTTTCCCCTCCCCCCTGAAGAAATGTTAAAATTGTATAAAATTCTAAATCTTCTTTTTCTGACTGGCTTAAGTTGTTCCATGCGTTTTTTGACATAGTAGATATTGTTTCGTGATGTAATTTCGCCCATGCATGGACCGGGACATCCAATATTGTAAGCTTTCCAAGATTGCTACCCGATCCAAGCGAAGCGGTGGCATCATGATACCAGGAGCTTAAATTGGTTATTTCGGGGTTGCTGTTAATGAGGGTCCTGATTAAATAATCCCTCGCGAGTCCCAATTGCTGGTATTTAGCCATCGACAGGTTAGAAGATAACCTTGCCGACAATTCCC
>JAIRNJ010000132.1 GCA_031258115.1 Treponema sp.
ATATTCATACAAAAATACCCCTATTTACGGGCTGCTTATGCAGTTTGAGCGGTATAAAAATTCACTTTCGTGAATTTTTATACGATTTTGCGCTGAAGCGCAACAAACTGCTAGAGTCCCGTTTCAGATTTAATACTTGAGGCTGTTCCAAAACTTCAGCTTTTGAAACAGCCTCCTTGGAAGGAGCGTATTATGTTGGCAAGCTCTGTTTCAGTAAAAATTGAACCATCGGAACGGCTCAAACGGCTTACAAAACGCAGTACGGATTTAGCTACATCGGGACGAAGAAATTTGTATGCGGATAATCCCGAATTTTTGGTATATCACTGGTCCGGTCATTCGGCCGCTTTTTCACCCGCAACCGGAGAAATGGCGGTCAGCGAGTCCCAGCGCATCAATATAGGCGATCACAATTGCCGTGTGGATGTAGGGGGGCCCTTCCCCTTTGCAGACAAGATTCCGTCAAAGGTTGACGGATTTGAATACAGTGCTCTTAATTGGGCTAAAGATTATTCCTTTTTTTTGGATCACAGTCCGGCGGAAGTATATCCTGATGAAACAATAGTTGGCGAATTCCATTGGCAGTTAGACGAAGCCCGGTTGTATAAATATCCGGACATCGTATATGAATTGGGTGAAAAATTACGCCATGTGGGCGCCGGTGGTATGAGCCTGGCTCATACCTGTCCGGATCTGTCCATTGGCCTGGAATTGGGATGGCCTGGGCTTTTAGAAAAAGTAAGGGAAAGCAGAGATCTGCATAAGAGCTACGGCGCGCAACTCCGGATAGATTATCTCAACGCGCAAGAAATAGTGGTGCAGGCAATTATACGTTTTATAATCCGTCACGCTGATAAGGCTTTGGAGATGGCAAAACAAGAAACAGATCCGGAACGAAAGGCGCGGTTTGTACGGGTCGCGGTGAATTGTAAAATTTTGAGTGAAGGTCCGCCAAAAACCTTTGAACAGGCGGTACAGTGGATTTATTTATTCCAGGTAGTGGAACGGATTAACGGCCACGGAAACGGGTACGGCAGACTCGATCTTCTGTTGAACGATTTTTACCAGCGTGATAAAGCCGCCGGCATCATAACCAGAGCCGAAGCCAGAGAACTTATTGCTGAAATGTACCTTAAGTACGGTGGCAATTATTTTGCTTTTGGAGGCCGTTTAAAAGACGGAAGTGACGCCACCAATGAGGCAAGCTGGATAGGGTTGGAAGCCTATGATGTTACAGGAGGATACAACCATTTGGGACTCATGTGGCATCCGGATATTGATAAGAGTTTTTATGCTTACGGATGTGATGTGGTTGCCCGGCATGGATGCGGAACGCCTACCCTGGTTAATTATGATATACTAAGAGACAGTGAACTCTATTCGGGGTACAGTTACGACGATGCCTGGAATGTCGCATATAGTGGATGTCAATGGTACTGCGCTGTAGGGTCTGAGTATTCCGACCATGATATGAATTGCCTGGTATTGACAAAATGCCTGGATATCGCGGTTGAGCAGGGAATAGCAAAGGGCATTACCACTTTTGAACAGTTGTGGGAATTATATGATCGGCAACTGGAAAAAACGATAGATATGCTGGTTGAATTCAAAAACAAAGTCTATGAGTGGCAGGATCGGGTATGGCCGGAAATGGTCACCTCTTTGTGCATGCACGGCCCCATAGAAAAAGGCTGTGATGTTACCAGCCCAAGAGGAGTAAATAATACCTTTACCTCGGTAAATGTTTTAGGGGTTCCCAATGTGGTTGACAGTCTGCAAGCGTTAAAGGAGCTGGTATTTGATCAAAAACGGTACAGCCTTGAAGAAGTTCAAAAAGCAAAAAACAACAACTGGCAGGAAGCGGAAGATTTAAGGCAGCGCCTTTTGAATGCCCAAAAATTCGGAAATGATCTTGATGAGGTTGACGAAATGTATGTCCGGGTAGCCAACCGGATCGTGGACATAATGGAACTGAAAAGGAATATAAAAGGAGGACATTTTAGACCTTCTCTCTTTCAGTTTATGGGTCATACCTATGCGGGGCATCTCCTGGGAGCCACTTATGACGGCCGTTTGGCCAGGGAGCCGTTTGCTCATGGTTGCAATCCAATGCATGGAAGAAATACCGAGGGTATTACGGCGACGGCGAATTCCCTTTGCAAAATTGATTTTAGGCGTTTCCAGGGCGGGTCCTTGCAGATTGAGTTACAGCCGAAATTTTTTGATGGGAAAGAAAATATTGCGGAATTTGTCTATAATTTTTCTACAGCCTTTATGGCTCATGGCGGCGTCCAGATAAATCTTAATATAATTGATCTGCAAAAACTCAGGGCCGCTATGGAAGATCCGTCAAACCCGGTGCATAAAGGGCTTGTCGTTAAGGTTACCGGGTATTCCGCCCATTTTTGTGTTATGGATCGCAAATTTCAGGAAGAATTCATTGCCAGGGTAAATTATGAGGCGATATGACCGAAGCGTTGATCTTTGATACCCACAGGGCTACCAGCCATGACGGAGAAGGACTGCGGACAACTTTTTTCTTTCAAGGCTGTCCGTTGCGCTGTAAATGGTGCCATAATCCGGAGGGAATATTCCGGGAACCATATATAAAATGGGACGCAAAGAAATGTATAGGTTGCCGAAAATGCACCGGTTCTTGTCCTGAAAGAGCGCTTTGGTTTACTGATGACGGCATACGGATTGATAGAGCTTGTTGTACCCGTTGTGAAATTTGTTCCGAAGGATGTCCGGCAAAGGCTTTAAAAATATCCGCAAAGTCCTGGAGTGTTGATATGCTGGTAAAGTACGCGCAGAAAGACAGACATTTTTATGACGCTTTTCACGGCGGCGTAACTTTAAGCGGCGGAGAAGCCACTCTTTATTCTCTCTTTATTGCCGGAGCGGCGGAGAAACTTCAGTCTGTGGGTATCAATGTTGCCTTAGATACATCAGGATATTGTGAAGCTGATGTTTTTGAATCATTGTTCTCAACAATTAACTATATTCTTTTTGATTTAAAATTTGCTGATGAATCCCGCCACAGGGAATTTACCGGGGCAGGGAATTCCCGAATTCTGGATAATTTTAATCGTATAGTACAGGCAAAAAAGGTCGGTACTTATTCCGGAGAACTATGGATTCGGACTCCGGTGATACCCAATGCCACGGATTCCGAGAGTAATATCCTGGCTATTGCCGATATCTTATATACCCATTCTGATATGATAGATCGATGGGAACTATGCGCTTTTAATAATATGTGCAAGGATAAGTACCGGAATCTGGGTATTGCCTGGGAGTACATGGAAAGCGGACTGCTTCCCGACAGTAGAATGCGGGCCTTGCTTCAAACTGCAAAGAAAGTGATTGGCAGCCGATTCCCTGTTTTATCTTCCGGCTTAACGGCAAAGGAGCAGTGATGCGGTACAGTACATGCCCTTGCGGTAATTCCGGGGATCGGCTTATTGAGACAAGATTAACGGTTTGTTAAACCGGATCTTAAATAATCAATACTAAGGAGAGTATTATGAAAAGGATTGCGATGGTTTTGGTGGTACTGCTTGCTGTATCTTCCATGCTGTTTGCCGGCGGACAGAAGGCCGGAGGGGAGGCAGACGGTGGAAAGATTAGAATCACCCTCTTGATGCGGAACATGAACGAGCAGTTCCTTAAGGACTATTCGGAAAATATCCGCAGGCTCGCGGCCGAAAAGGGCGTTGACCTTAACGTACAGGATGCCAATAATGACATGCAGGCCCAACTCACCCAACTGGATACCGCACTTAACCAGGGATACAAATATTTTGTAATCATCCCCATTGACGGCGAGATGTCGGAACAGATGAACAAGGCAATCGCCGAGCGCGGCGGGGCGGCTTCGTATTCCAATACGCCGCCCACCACGGCGGCCCTCAGGGTCGGGAAGAATTTCTTCTTCGCCTCTTCGCCCGAACTTATCGCCGGAAAATTCGCTGGCCAGATTCTCGCCGACTATTTCGACAAGAACCCCGACAAGGCCCCCGGCAAGGCGATCAACCTGATTCACATCCAGGGCGCCCTGGGACATCCCGCGCAGGTTAACCGGCAGAAGGGCCTGGAAGATGAGCTTAAGGCCCGCGGTTACAATGTCACCAAGATCGCCGAGGACACCGCCAACTGGACCCCGGACCAGGCCCAGGAAAAGATGAGTACCTGGATTGGTGCGCACCGCGGCAGATTCAATGCCATTGTTGCCCAGAACGATGGCATGGCCATGGGTGCCATTGAAGCGCTGATCCAGAACGGCCTTACCAAGAGCGATGCTTCAGACGGTACGATCCTCACCGTTCCGGTTATTGGCTATGACGCCACCGACGAGGCGATCAACTCCATGAGCCAGAACAAGCTTTACGGCACGGTTCTTCAGGATTCCAGCGCCCAGTCCGCGGTGGCCTTCAGCATCATCTATGAACTGGCCTCTACAGGTTCGGTTCTCGGCAAGCCCATCACCGGCGTTGACAAGGGGGGAGCAACCTTTACCCTGTCACCCCCAAGTGCCCCCATTGCCGAGTATCCGGCCGACGATGCCGCTGTTATCCAGCAATGTTATCTTGTGCCCTATGCTCCGATAGACAAGGACTCTGCTTACTATAAAGCCAAGGTCAAGTAACGGTATTAAACGGGAATGCGGCTGTTGCGTGAAGTGGCTTTTGTATGCACTGCGCCGTATTCCCGGTTTTGAAATCGGTTGTAAGGAGTGTACGCTATGGAAAAATGGCGAAATGTATCGTGCAATTTGCAAACAAACCGGAAGCCCGGTTGAATCCATTCTGAAGAATGTCAGTACTGTGAGGTGCGACCCCATGCGGCGTAAGCGGTGGGGAGAAATCGCCGTGCAGGCTGCATTATCCTGATATAAGGCGGAAGTTTTATGGGATCTGAATTTGTGCTGGAGATGCTGGGCATAGCCAAAAAATTCCCCGGCGTCCTGGCCCTGAGCAATGTAGATTTCAGGGTAGAGCCGGGAACGGTACACGCTCTGATGGGCGAAAATGGCGCCGGAAAATCAACCTTGATGAAGTGCCTGTTCGGCATTTACAAGATAGATCAGGGAAAGATCGTTCTTAAGGGAAATGAATGTCACTTTTCAAGCGCTGCCGATGCCATGGCCGCCGGTGTCTCCATGATTCACCAGG
>JAIRNJ010000007.1 GCA_031258115.1 Treponema sp.
TGCGTAAGTTCAGGGGAAGAGAAGAGAAGAAACCGCGGGAGAGGTATGTCTTCACGAGTAAGCAAAAGAACAAAAACAGCCTTTACAAAAAGGTTTAGATAGTTTTACTGGTTAAATTAATTGTTTTATTATATTTCACTTGTTTTAAGGCTGCGAGATTTTTGAAAATTCGTTACTCTGTGGACAGACACTAGATAACCATAATATTATAATGGCAACAAATAAATTGCCTAGATCATTCCGCTGCGCTTCATTCCCACGGCAAATCTCCGTCACATTTTGGTTCGCCGCAATGCTACGCATTGCTTTATGGGCGGGACAGACCATCGTAAACAGCCGAAGCGTTATATGGCATGGCGGCTAAAATTGGCCGGGAATTTATTAGAATAAAAAAATTACTGGAAAACAATTGACACTATATAAGAATAATGGTATAAATAACAAAGAATTTTATGAAAAAGAAATGTAATTTAAGAAGGAATATACAATGAAGAAAATAATAACAAGTATTTTATTATCGGGATATATTATTATAGGACTTATAGATGCTTTATTACATGATAAATTAAGCTATTCCTCAATAATGGGAATGGATATAAATAGAGTTTATTTTTACACTTTCTTATTGTTGGTAATAGGTTGTTGGCTTCTTTATAACAAATGGTTTGTTGGAATAGGTTTTTTAGCCTTAGCATCTTTTAGTTCCTATTTCACTGAGTATATTTTAATACATAATTATGTTGCATCAATAATAGTTTATATTGGAATAATACTTGATATAACTATTAGAAGAAAATACAAATGGTTAGTTCCCTTAGTTATTTGTGGAATAATACAATCTATAGCATTTCAAACTACTTTGTTGGGTGATTTTATGGTACTTAGTATGGAATTTTCATCTTTAATTATAGGTTCGATTTTTATTGTAAAGACAGCATAATAAACGAAAAGAAAATATGATAGCAATTTTAACAAAATAGTAAAAATAAGAAATGGAGTACGCCCCTACTGCACATAACAGCCCTGTATGCGCTTCGGGGCCTTGCGCCCCCTCGGCCTCCGCACCGGCCAGGTCATTCCGCGCCCCAGCATAGCTGGGGAACGCTCCATTCCCACACCGGCGCCGCCGGCAACCTAAAGTTTGCCGGCCCTTTATCTAAATGGCGATTTTACCGGGCGCTGGTTCGTGGCAGATTTTTTTTAAACGACACGGCTTCGCCGTGCAGTACCCGGAACCTACCCTTCCACCACGCCAAATTACCGGCGAAGAGACTTGAACTCTTACATCCTCGCGGACAGTAGATTTTGAGTCTACCGTGTCTACCATTCCACCACGCCGGCAAAGACACGGCGTCAAGCCGTGTCTATTAAACAAATTCAGCACGCGTTAGCGCCGATAAATTCCACCGTGCCGGTTAACGTGAGGCTGACTTTTTCAGCCGTCTGCGCGCCGTAACGGCCTGTACTACAATACCAGACTTCAGTTTTTTTTTCAAGGAAGCGGCAGGCCGGGCGCCCCGTGTGAATTCCTCCTAAATAGTGTCTGTCCACAGTAACCGGCTGTATGGACAGGCACTAAATGATGTATCTGGATATTTCCTCGGCAGGGCCTTCTTCGTCGCAAAGGGCGGCAAGGCTTTCCGGGGCCGGGGTATTACCGTTCAGTACATAGGAAATGAGGGCTTTGCGGGCCACGTTTTCTATCTGTCCGCCGGAAAAGTCATAACGGTTTGCCAGTGTTTCTGCATCGCCGGGTGTCAGGGCGGGAAGCATGGTTCTCCAGATCCGTGTCCGCACCTCGGGGCCGGGAAGTCTGAAGTTGATCCGGTACAGGAAACGCCTCTCAAATGCCTTGTCAAGGTTATCCGCCATGTTGGTAGCGGCGATCATGATTCCCGGAAAATTTTCCGTCTCCTCAAGCAGGATGTTCTGAAGGCTGTTGAACATTTGATCCACGGAACGGGAATCGGCGTTAAGATGCATCCTGCGGCTCAGTATCTGATCCGCCTCATTAAAAAAGAGGATCGGCGCGGGCCCTCCCTTTTCAAGGCTGCGTCTGTAGTAACCGAAGATCCTGCGCAGTTTCTTTTCACTTTCCCCTACCCACTTGTCCATGATCTCGGCCACATCCGCTTTCAGAATGGCCCGCCCGCTCCTGCGGGCAAGCTGGCAGGCGGTTTCCGTTTTTCCCGTTCCGGGAGGGCCCGAGAAGAGGCATACAAAACCGCTGCGAAGGCTGCTTTCCGCAAGTCTTGTCTGTACGGCCTTGAACTTTTCTTCTTCAAGAAGAGAGGAAAGTTCCAGAACCTGTTTTTCCTCTGCCGGGTTATAGAAAAGCGCTTTTTCCGGAATGTTTGCCGGGCTTTCCGGTCTGAAGGGTCCGGGCATCCGCCTTTTGCGTCTGTCCACCCGGCCCAATTCCGGCAACAGTTCCTGTTTGGCCTTTTCAGTCAATTTGTAACAGGTATTATCGTACCAGCGGCGTCTGCCGCTTTTTACCATCGGCTGTGTCTCAATAAGAGCCAGCCTGAACAGTTCATGCTCCGCACTGTCAAGCTGTTCCCTGATCTGCCGGTAAAGCGCCGCGTTATCGTAGAGTTCCCGCTTGAAGGGGCTGGCCCTGATATAATCATTGGGGGCTCCTATCTGCAGTTGACAGAAGTGCAGCAATAGTACCAGGCTGTCATCATCCAGTTTGTAACTGCGCAGTTTCTTTACCATGGGAATGGATTTGCATGCTGCCAGAAGCTGTTTGAGGTCGGCAGTAAGCATGTCGTAACTAAGCGCATTGTTGTAGCGCTTTTCATACAGATCTGCCAATGCCTCAAAAAAATCACCGGGATAAAGCTGTTGATACCTTTCATTCCTGAATTTTTCTCCCTGTATAAGAGAGGATATTGCCTTTTCGGGAACCGAGTACACCGGATATCCCTCGTTCCGGAAACAGTTGATAAGTCCCTTTCTTTCAAGCTGGAAAAGATCGTCCCTATACTGAAGAAAATCAAGCTTCCGTATGTTCAGGACTCTGATAATCTCGTTTTCCAGGATACGGAAATCGTCATAGTTTGCCAGAAAGAATGAAAACAGGGCTGACTGCGTCCGTGTTATGCCAAAGTGCTGAGATATGCTGCGCAGATATTCTGCGGCCTCCCGGTAAAAATCCGCCGAAAGACCCAGATGAAGGAGAAGATCAAAAACCTCCGCTACACGGTTTACAAGACCTGCCGGTTCATCCGAAGAAAGCCGCCGGATCTTTTCCGGCAGTTTATCAATCCGGTTAAGGTTGAGATCCAGCTTTCTCAGGGCCTTCATGCTGCCCAGGGCTTCCGGTACCGCATTAAGTCTGTTGCGGCTCAGATCCAGAGTCTCAAGGCTGCTCAAGCCTTCCATGAGTTCCGGCAGTGAAGAAAGTTCATTCCCCCGGAGATTGAGGGATTTTAACTGAGGTATGCTGCAGATTACTCTGGGAAGGACGGCAAAACGGTTGTTTGAGAGATCCAAATGCTGTAAAACATTGAAATGTTCAAACCACGGCGGAAGATCCTGCAGCCTGTTGTGCGCCAGGGTCAATACCGCAATAAATTTTCCATGTTCCAGTTCGGGCGGTACTTCTTCGAGTCCCAGATCGGAAAGATCAAGCTCCGTCTCCCAGAGATCCACACACTGTTCTATCCGGCGGCGAGCTTCTTTCAGACCCGCATCAAGAGAAATAAACTTCATGTTATTTCTCCTTTATAAACCGCACAGGATGATCCTCCACGGAAGATCCGGTCAATTTGCAAATCATGGATTTTCCTTCTTGACACATACAAGGTATGTGAAACCGGGGCCATGCTGCCTTTTTCAAAACAGCATCTCAAAGAAACGAAACAAGGCTGATTTTTCTAAAATAGTAAAACGTAATCTGCCCCTCCCTTGATTAGCGTATCCCTATAAATATACAACAAATCACCCTGACTTGTCAATGTTTTCACGGCTGTTTTAAAACTTTAGTTTTTGGGGGAGTTTCCCTGGATTTAGTGCAGCGCCGCCCTGGCGGGATATCGGTATCCTTTTGGTTTTTGGAACATTATGCCAAAAAGGCGGTGCCTTCCTGCCTTCCCGCCTCCAGAGCCTCCAGAGCCCTGGGGCGGCCGCCGTGCGCCAGGATCACCGGTATACCGTAGGAGACGGCCAGTTCTGCGGCATCAAGCTTGGTGGCTATGCCCCCTGTGCCAAAATTATTGGCGCTGCCGGCGCTGATGTCCTTCCTCACCAGGGCGATGTCCCTCACTTCCCGAACCAGTTCCGCATCGGGGTACTCCTTGGGATTCCGGTTATAGAGGCCGTCAATATCGCTGAAGAGGACAAGAAGATCGGCGCTCCAGAGTATGGCCGACTGGGCTGCCAGTGTATCGTTTTCACCGATTTTAATTTCTTCGACAGAAACTGTGTCGTTTTCATTTATGACGGGGATGATCCCCTCATCAACCAGGGTAAAGAGGGTGTTCCTCATGTTAAGGGTACGGTTATGATCGTTGAAATCATCCCGTGTAAGGAGGATCTGGGCTACATGGAAACCCTGGGCCTCAAAAGCCCTGCGCCACGCGTTCATCAGTTCAACCTGCCCCACCGCGCAGAGGGCCTGCCGGTAGTGGAGGTCGCGTTTACGGGCCCACTTGCCCATGGTGGAAAGTCCCGCCACCTGCGCTCCCGAGGAAACAACGGCTATCTGTTTGCCCTTCTTGAGAAGTCCTGCGGCCTGCCCGGAAAACTCTTCCAGAAAAGTGTTATTCATCCTGCCGTCCGCATCGGCAAGGGTATTTGAACCGAACTTAAAAACTATCTTCCGGGACCGGGCAATTAAACCGGGTATCATTGGCGCACCTGCCCTGTGCCGCTGATGCGGTATTTGATCGTGGTCAGGGCATCAGGCCCCATGGGGCCGCGGGCATGGAATTTCTGGGTACTGATTCCCAATTCCGCGCCGAAGCCGAATTCCCCGCCGTCGGTAAAACGGGTGGACGCGTTGACATAGACACAGGCCGCATCAACTCTGGCGCAGAAATCCTGCGCATTACGGTGATCGTTGGTAAGAATCGCTTCCGAATGGCGGGTACCGTAACGATTGATATGATCCACCGCTTCATCAAGTGACGCTACCGTTTTTACCGCCAGAATATAATCCAGGTATTCGGTTTCCCAGTCCGATTCATCGGCATCCCTGAGTTCAAGTCCGGCAGGAACCGTGTTTCCGATTAGGGAACGGGAAGCCGCATCACAGCGGAGTTCCACCCTGCCGGCAAAACGCCTTGCCAGAAGGGGCAGCAGTGATTCTGCAATGTCCCGGTGAACAAGCAGGGTTTCTACGGCATTGCAGGCGCCGGGTTTCTGGACTTTTGCGTTTTCAATAATATCTACGGCGTTTTCAAGGGCGGCCCCGGAATCGGCAAAGATGTGGCAGTTGCCCTCTCCGGTTTCTATCACCGGAATCCTGGCATTCTGAACCACCCGCTGTATCAGATCCCGCCCTCCCCGGGGAAGAACAACATCGATCCGGCCCCGTGCACCGAGGATCTCGTCTACTTCATCCCGGCTTCCCGAATCCGCCAGAGCCACGGCTTCCGGAATACCGCGTCCGGCGGCAAGCCCTTCCCTGATGGCAGCCGTAAGGGCACGGTTTGAATTCAGCGCCGAAGAAGAACCGCGGAGCAGGATGGAACAGCCCGCCTTGTAGGCAAGGCCGGCGGCATCCACGGTAACATTTGGCCGGGACTCGTAGATGATCGCCGCTACGCCAAGAGGCACACTGATCTGCTCAACCAGAAGACCGTTGGGCAGAGTCCAGCCGCTGCGGATTTTCCCTGCCGGATCTTCCAGCCGGATCACCGTTTCGAGTCCCTCTATAATACCGTCTATCCGCTTGTCGTTAAGCAGAAGCCGGTCAACAAGCGATTCCTTCATGCCGCCGGAACGGGCCTTCTCTACATCCGTAACATTTGCCGCAAGGACCTCCTGCCGCCGTCTGTCAATCATTCGGGCGGCTCCGCCAAGGGCTTCATCCTTCTGTCTCCGGGTCTGAAGGGCAAGCTTTACCTGGGCCTCTTTTAGGGATCTGAAAACGGAATCAAGGGTTGCCATGATTGGGGAGTGTATCACAAAGGCAGGGAAGGAAAAAGGGCTGTCTGAAAACAATTCAACCAAACATGAGGCGAAGAGCCGTATGGTTCAAGAGCCGCAACAGTGCTTATACTTTTTTCCGCTGCCGCAGGGACAGGGATCGTTGCGTCCCACCTTTGGGCCTGAGCGGATCACCGTATTGGGAGCTACCGTTCCATCGTCATAAAACCAGACCCCGTCAATCTTTTTGAACCTGCCCCGTTCACGGTGAAGGTCCTTGAGCCCGTCCTTCGTGTATGAAGCTTCAAACTCAACCACTCCCTCGGTATCCGCAGGGCCTCCCCTCTCCGTCGAGACAATCCTGAGTCCCAGCCATTCGGACCGGACGCTCCAGTCCCTCGTGGCCTTATAGTCGATATCCGCCTTGTCCTTCTTGACGGTACTATCCATGATGAAGTCGATCTCGTGCTTCGCATAGGCGGAATACCGGGCCCTCATCAGGGCCTCGGCAGTGGGGGGCTTCTTCTCGCCTTTTATGTAGGGTCTGCAGCACTGTTCGTATTCAAGCCCCGAACCGCAGGGGCAGCTTTTCTCCGTACTCATTACAGACTCCCCACAATATCAATAAATATCTTTTCATCGGCCGGAATGTTCCGGGAATGAGCCTCCCTGTTCATCGCATTTTTGAGAGAAGGGGGAAAGGGCACAGGGCCGCAGAGAGCTTCCACCGTTTCGGCAAATTTTGCCGGGTGGGCGGTGGAAAGCACCGCCAGGGCGCCGCCGGAAAGCCTGCCTTCGGCACGGAGTTTGTCGGCAGCCTTCCAGCCAACGGCGCTGTGGGGGTCGAGAAAGTAACCTGAACTTTCATATACTGCCCTGATGGTTTCTCCCGTTTCTTCATCGCTCACATGAATACCAAGGAGAATCTCCTTCATTTCTGCCCAACTGAAGTGGGCCGCCATGCGTTCAAAGTTGCTGGGCGCGCCCACGTCCATGGCACTGGAGAGGGTGGCACGGGAAACCCGGGCCTGATAGTTTCCCGATTCCAGATAATCCGGAACAGTTTTGTTGATATTGGTAGCGGCAATAAAGCGTGTGACGGGCGCGCCCATCTTCCAGGCATAGAGCCCTGCGGTAAGATTGCCGAAGTTGCCGCTGGGAACAGACAGGGTAAGGGCCGAAGAGTCCATGTACGGCGGAGCGGCGGCTTTTTGACGGGGAGTGGCCTCGCCGTCTTCATCCCACTTTCCTTTGGCGGCCCTGCCTGCAGCCGCCGCATAGTAGACCGCCTGGGGAATAAGCCGGGACACATTGATCGAGTTTGCCGAGGAAAGATCGTATTTCCTCCTCAATTCCGCATCCCCCAGAGCCGCCTTTACCAGCCGCTGGCAGTCGTCAAAACTCCCATCCACGGCAAAGGCGCTAATATTCTCCCCAAGGCCGGCAATCTGTTTCTCCTGCAATGGACTTACCCGGCCCCTTGGATAGAGGACAGTCACTTCAATACCTTCAATCCCGTAAAAACCGTCGGCAACTGCCCCGCCCGTGTCCCCGGAAGTAGCAACAAGGATCCTCAAGGGCCTGTCTTCCCCCCGGCGGAGATACGAGAAACAACGGGCCATGAAACGTGCGCCAAAATCTTTAAAGGCGGCGGTAGGCCCGTGAAAAAGTTCCAGCACCAGCCTGCCTCCGGCGGGAACCAGGGGAGCGTTGAAGGTATAAGCCGAATGAACTATCTCCTCCAGGGCCCCATCGGGAATTTCTCCCGCCGTATAGAGCCGTATGGTCTCAAAGGCTACATCACAGAAATCCATGTCTCCCAGAGAAGAACGCACCGCTTTGGGATACAGGGGGATCTCCTCGGGGATGAAGAGCCCGCCATCGGGAGCAAGGCCGCCCAGCGCCGCCTGGGCAAAACCCGTTGTTTCATTCCTGTTCCTGGTACTTAAATAACGCATGAGATCACTATAACATGTGTCCGTCACTTTTTTAACCCTAGCAGTTTGTTGCGCTTCGCGCGTAAAACCTCCAAAAATCGCCGATCAGGCGATTTTTTACTCTGCAAACTGCCAAAGGACGCCGGATAATCGAGATTTTTGTGCCCCCGGTGGCAC
>JAIRNJ010000088.1 GCA_031258115.1 Treponema sp.
CCCAGTATTATGAAGACATCAGCGCCCGTAAAGCGGCAGTGACCAACGGCTCATTCATGGTATACGAATCACTCTATAAGCTAGGCGAAGGAAGCAATAAAATATATCTTTGGAATTAAACGGCTTAAACGGTAGAGTTGACGGGGCTGTCCTTGAAGTTTGAAAACTTGTCCGGACAGCCTCTTGCAACTCTAATGCAAAAAATTTAAGTCTTCTTTTTAAATTCCAGATACGCGTAGTTCATGTTTCCCTTTTCCAGAGTTCGCAGGGTCAGCACATGGAGCCCCCGGGGAAGATCAATCTCCCCCAGGAGCGCCTTATTCCAGTGGTGCCACTGCCGCCAGTCAATGGGATCGGCGGTGTCATAGGTGCTGTCAACTTCAAAAGCAACGGCTTTTCCGTCATCGGCTTCCAGGCTGATCCTTCCCCCTTCCTTGCAGGTATACATGAGTTCTACCGTGTAAACACCTGACTTCTCTATGGACACCGTATAACAGATCCATTCTCCCGGCACAGTCCAGCCCACATAGAGCATGTCTTTTTCGGGCATAACCAGATTGAATTCGTTGTCATCTATGCTGTCCCGGAATTTGACATAACTGGTATCCACGCCTTCATCGATGCGGAAGCTGTGAAGGTAGCTGCCGTCTACGGGGTTGAGCGTTCCGCTGCCCTTGTTGATCTCATCGGCATCGTGGTAGGCGATTCCTTCACCTCCCGCATCGTAATAGGCGCACATGAGCCTGCCGGGGATACGCTGGGGTCCTCCGGGCCGCCGGCCGTCCCGGTAAGGCATACCCCTGTAACTCTCCAAAAAACTCATGTATTACTTTTTCTGGGCCGCCACATAGGCATCCAATTGTTTCTGGAATTCGGCAATAACCTTGTCGATTCCGGCAGCCTTTATCCTGGTTTTGTATTCCTCAAGGCCGGAAACTACATCCACATAGGCAAGCTCAAGCGGGCCCCAGTACTGCTGATGCACTGCCTGGCAGGCCGCATACTCGGTCTCCACAGGAGAGGTATCCAGCACAAAGGACTGGTAACGCTGAGCGCCGGCGCCGTCCTTGATATGGCCGTCCCATTCGGACTTGAAGACATTGAGGTCCGGGGGAGCGCCGGCTGCCGGGAGGAAGAGTCCGGGAGTCCGTGCGCCCCATGCATTGGAGAAGGCATAATCGTCGGTGTTGATTGCCTCGACATACTCCTGGCCTCCTTCCCTGATGATTCTGTAGCTTTTCCCTTCGATACCGTAGTAAAAGGCCCGGAACACTTCAGGATCGGAAGTGATAAGATCGTAAAGAGCCAGGGCCCGCTCGGGATTCCTGGAACTGGCGGGAATAGCCAGCGCATCCTGGGTAAAGGGCAGATAGGCTACATCGGCTACAAAGTTTACATACTTGGTTCCCCACTCAGGATGGGCGCGGTAATTGGCTTCATAGGCATCAAGGTTGTAGATCCGGAGCGCCGCCTTGCCATTGTCGTATTTACTCTTGTCCGTATCGGAAAGAGCGCTCTTGGGGTAGAAACCTTTCTTGTTCCAGCGATCCATCATGGAGAGGAACTGGGGAGTTTTGGGATAATCATAATAGGTGGTCAGCCTGGGATTGTCGCTCTGGGGATTGTAGAATACAAAGTCTGTTCCCTTGAAGAATTCCACATCTCCCTGGAAGGGGAACCAGATAAGGTGAATATCCGGCCCCTGGGTATACACATCAAGGGGTTCCATTTGGGGATAATTCTTCTTGATAATGTCGAGGTACTTTTCCACATCATCAAAGTTTGCCATCTTCCCGTCCCAGCCGTAAGGTTGTGCCAGATCGGTCCGGTAGATGACCCCGTAGGAGGTATAGGTACCCAGGAGCGTAGGAACGCAGTAGATGTGTCCGGCAATCGTGGCTTGCTGCAGGGCGGTCTTGGTCTGCCGCGCATAGTTTTTCGGCGCATACTTGGGAAAGAGCTGATCCAGGTTCATGAAGGCGCCGCGCTGAGCCATGTTAACGAATCCCAGCCATGTTGCCGTGTAGGCCATGTCGAACACTTCACCGGAAGAGAAGAGCAGGGGATACTTGGTCTGGAATTCGCCCCAGCCCAGCCAGTTGATCTTCAGGGTGCAGTTCAGTTTTTCAAGCAGAAGCCTGTTCAGATTTGCGTCGATCTCATCCTGCTTTGCCGGCCGGTCGCCGATAAAGTACATAACGAGTTCAACCCTCTTTGAAGTGTCAAGATCCTTTAAGGCCCCCGGCCCGCCTGAATCTTTTTTTCCACCTGCCCACACATTCAGTGCGGCAGCCATGAGCAGCAGGGATACTGCCGCCCGTTTCAGTGTCGTTGGTTTTTTCATAAACCATCCTCCTAAAATATATATCGCCATAAGGCGCCGGCGATTTCCGCCGGATCGCCGTTCTAGCCTTTAACAGAACCGATGGTAACGCCTTTGACAAAGTACTTCTGTACAAAGGGATACAGCAGAACAATGGGGCCCGTGGTAACTACCGCCATGGCGAGTTTGAGTGAATTGGTCGGGAGATTCTCCATGCGTATACCGACATAACTGGCTATCTGGAGCAGCGCCTGGGAACGCATCAATATATCGTACATCATATACTGCAGGGGAAATTTTTCCGGCGTCTGTATGTAGAGCATGGCATTGTACCAGTCGTTCCAGTAACCCAGAGCCATAAAAAGGCCGATGGTAGCCAGTCCCGAAGGGAGTAAGGGGACTATAATCCTGATAAAGATCTTGAATTCTCCGGCGCCGTCAATCTTTGCCGATTCGATTAAGGCCTGGGGGATAGCGGAAACAAAACTACGCATGATCAAAAGATAAAAGACATTAAACATACCGGGCAGGATCAGTGCAAGGAAATTATCTTTTAGGTGAAGATAACGGATAAACAGGATATAGGAACAGACAAGACCGCCGTTAAACAGGGTAGTAAAATAAAAGAAAAAAGAGAAAGTGTTCCGGTATTTAAAGGACTTTCTGCTTATCACATAGGCTGTCATGGTTATGAGAAACAGGCCGCAGAAGGTTCCCGCGGAAGCAATAAATATGGATACCCCGTATGCCATGACGATCTTTTGCGGATGTTTGAAAACCATGCTGTAGGCTTCGAGGGTAAAATCCTGGGGCAGCAGGCTGTAACCGGAAAACCGTATGGACTGATCCGAACTGAACGATCCTGAAAGCAGAAGCATAAAGGGAATAAGGATCTGCGCAGAAATAACATGACCGTTTGGTCATGTTATTTCCTTATTGCGTAAGCAATTAGAATAAAATGCAGGGCATTTTATTCTTGCGCAGTTCCTAAGACACAGAATCGCAATTACCGTGATAATGAAAAAAGCGAGAATGTTGAAAACCCATGTGACTTTGCCTGCTTTAACCGCGGTAGAATGAAAAATCCCTGATCTTCCCATACAATCCCTAAAACAGTGAATAGTCATATTCGATCTTTTTGACAATGTGATTCACTACCAGGATGATAATGAAGCACAGCACCGACTGGTACATAGTTGCCGCCGTAGTCATACCGATGTTGTTGTTTGAAAGCAGAGAACGGAACACAAAGGTATCAATTACATCGGTGGCGTTGTACAGTTGTCCGTTATTCCCGACGATTTGGTAGAACATCTCAAAATCACCCCGGAGTATGCGTCCCACCTGGAGCAGCAGCATAATGATCACCGTGGGCCGGATTGAAGGAATCGTAATGTACCAGATTTTCTGGAATATATTGGCTCCGTCTATGTCCGCGGCCTCAAAGCACTCGGGGTCTATGGCGCTTATGGCGGCAATATAGATGATGGAATTGTAACCGCACCATTTCCACGCATTGAAGGCACAGATGATAAAGGGCCATGCCATGGGCATGGAGTACACATTGATAGGCTCCGATCTAAGGCTCTTGAGGATATTGTTCAGAACCCCGGTTTCATAATTGAAAATATTGAACACGAAGGTGCCCACGATAACCCAGGAAATAAAATACGGAAGGAAGATTACGGACTGGCAGAATTTTTTGTACTTCCTTCCGGGCATCTCGGAAATGATGATGGCGATGACGATAGAGAAGAACTGGGAAGTGATCAGGTTGACTAAATTGTACAGAAATGTATTCCGGGTGATGGTTAACCCCGAACCTGATACAAAAAGGAAACGAAAATTTTCAAAGCCATGCCAGGCACTGCCGAAGACCCCTCTGTCATAACGGTAGTTCTTAAAGGCCAATACCAGACCCGCCATGGGAACATACTGTAACAGAACGACCAGGAAAACCGCCGGAGCAATCATAATAAAGAGACTCCTATTCGTTTTTAGCTCATTCAGGAGACCGGTTTTATGTTTCATACGTTACCTCTTTTTCCTCTGCGGTTTACACCGGATTTAGCAACCGGTTGCCATATTAGGCAACCGGTTGCTGAAAATTATTATATGCCATGATCTCAAAGTTGTCAATCAAAATTTTTTTATAGATTTTTTTTACAGATTTTTTTAACGGAGCCGGTACTCCGTTCATTCTACTTGCCTTTGAAGGCTTCCTCACATAAAATAGATTGAGAGGTTTTATGAAACAGATCCTGATTATTGATGAATCGCCGCTTTTCCGTGAATACCTGAAGCTTAAGCTTTCAGGCGGCGATCAGGCCGAGGTAACGGTGGCGGTGAATGCGCTGGACGGAGTTGCCAAGCTGAGAACCACCTACCCTGATCTTATAATCATGGACTTTGGTCTCAAGGGCCAGGGCTGCCTTGAAGTGCTCAAGAACAAAATGGAAAATCCCAATACGATCAAGATTCCCGTTATCGTCATGGCCCAGCATATAGATCAAAAGAAGATCATAGAACTGGCGCCTTACGGGGTAAAGAAGGTTTTTGCCAAGCCGGTAAAGATCGATACTCTTTTTAGTACCCTTTCGGAACTTCTGGGGCTTTCCTTTTCCATTGATGAAAGTCCGGGCATCGTGGAAACCCATGTCAACGATGACATCATCTTTATCGAAATTGCCCAGGGCCTTAACCGGGACAAGCTGGATCTCCTCCGGTTCAAGATCATCGAACTCATTGAACTTTATGAGATCCGCATCCCCAAGGTTATTGTCATGCTGAGCGACATCAAGCTCAGCTTTGCCGATGCGCCCAACATGCAGAAACTTCTGGAAACCGTGCTTGGCGCTTCCAAAACGAGCAAACGTTATATCCGTGTTCTTACCAGGGATGCCTTTGCGCGGAAATTTATCGAAGAACAGAAAGACTACGAAGACATCGAAGTTGTTTCCAATCTCCAGTATGCCATGAGCGGGCTCCTTGCGGAGCTGAGCGGTTCCATGGAGTATGCGGAAAAGAAGGCGGAGATCATCGGTGACAGAATCCTTGCCGCGGAGGAGGCTTCCAGCGGAGAATCCATGCAGCTTCGTTTTGATGCGGAAAAGAGGCCGCGTAAAATTGATATGGACAGTCTCAGGGAGAGTATGCAGAATCTCCGGATCGCCGTGGTGGATGACGATTTTGTCATTCATGAACTGATAAAAAATACTTTCCGTACCGTGGGCGCAGAAGTAGTAGCGTATGGCGACGGGGAGGACTATATGGCGGTTGCCCGGCAGGAACGTTTTGCTCTTGTTTTTCTCGATCTCATGATGCCGAAGGTAGACGGGTTTTCCGTGCTTAATTATCACAGGACAAGGAACATTACTGTTCCTGTTATCGTCCTTTCGGCGGTGACCCAGCGGGATACTGTAATCAGGGCCTTCCAGATGGGAATCAAGAGTTATCTCACCAAGCCCCTGAAACCGGATGCCATTTTCAGGAAGGCCATAGAAATTCTTGAGCCGAATTTTTAAGCCGTGATGAATCAGCCGCTCCGGAAATCCGCTCCCGACATTTTCGACCGTTTCTTCGGCGAGGCCGGAGAGTCAATGGTGATCACCGATCTCCGCGGCAATATTATTGCCGCAAATCTCCATTTTCAGAAACTTTTCGCCGCGTTGAATCCCGGCGGGAAGGATAAAGACGGTAGTCCCCTGTCCATGCACGGGTTTCTGGGACTGGGGAGCGAAGAAGAGTATGTTACCTATTTCTACAGACTCATCTCGGGCGCCGCCCGTGTAATGGTTTTCTATACCTCCGTCAAGGAGGCGCAGAAGGCTGAAAATACCCGGTGGTTCAAGATCCATGCATGGTTTATGGAAAGCATAGATAACAGTGCGGAAAAACTGCAGGGGCCCTTTATCGGTTTTACCATTGACGATCAGACACGGGCCCGTGAAGAGGAACAGCGGCTTCTTGAGGATCGTGAAATCGCGGAAAAAGCCATGGAGGCCAAGAGCCAGTTTCTTGCCAACATGAGCCACGAGATCCGCACTCCCATCCAGACGATTATTGGAATGATAGAATTACTGCAGGATACTGTCCTGGACAAGGAACAGTCGGAGTATTCCGGGCAGGTAAAATTTTCCGCAGAAGTACTGCTTTCCCTTATCAATGATATTCTTGACTATTCCAAGATTGAAGCGGGGAAGATGGTGCTTGAACAGATCGGTTTCCGCCTTGCCGAAACCATTGAGCAGGCGGTGGAGATGATCTGCATCGAAGCCCACAGGAAAGGCCTTGAAATGGCGGTGTATATTCCCCTGGAACTTGATATAAGCATTATTGGAGATCCGAATAAATTCCGGCAGGTTATCATCAACCTGGTAAAGAACGCGGTGAAGTTTACCAGGGAAGGCGGGGTAACGATACGGGCACGGCTTTCGGAGCTTAATATTGTCGAGGCTGTCACGGTTTCTGTCGAAGACACGGGTATAGGAGTGCCCGAGGAGAAGCGTGATTTTCTTTTTACTACCTTCATGCAGGCCGATGCGTCCACCACTCGTCGTTTCGGCGGTACGGGCCTCGGGCTGGCCATAAGCCGGAGCCTTGTGGAGCTGATGAAGGGCAGGATAAGCATGACAGGCAGGCAGGGCGGAGGCTCGATCTTCCGTTTTACCATCCCCATACAGCGTTCCCCCGAAAAAACTGTTCCTCTGCCGCTTCCCCTGAATCCCGCAATGCGTATCCTTGTAGTTGATGACAATGAGGCGAGTCTCAGTATCGTCATTTCCTACCTGAGGGATCTGGGTTACATAAACGTCGAGGGGGCGCTTTCAGGCGGGGAGGCCCTGAATATGATGCGCGGCGCCGTGGAACGGAAGAAGCCCTGTGAACTTTGTTTTATCGACATGATCATGCCGGTGATGGACGGCTGGCGTCTGGCCGCGGAGATTCACAACGATGCCGGCCTTGCATCCATGGCGCTGATCCTTATGGTTCCCCATGGCCTTTTGGGCAGGGATACCAAGATGACCCTTCTTAAATGGTTCAGGGCCTACATCAATAAACCCATAAAAAGACGGAAACTGGCGGATGTTATCAGGGAGGCCTTCACTCAAAACGACACGGAATTTGTTTCCGAACTTGACATGGTGGAAGAGGGGGAAAGCAGGAGGGAAGAAGGCGCAGGCAGCGAAAGCGGCGGGCCGCAAAAAGACAAGCCTCTGCTGCTCATCGTGGAAGATCATCCGGTAAACCAGAAGCTCTTTGCCGCAATCGCCGGCAAGCTCGGGTTTCCTTCGGTTCTGGCGGATGATGGACTTGAGGCCCTGGAAAAGGCGGAGACCGAAAAACCCGCTCTTGTCTTTATGGATATTCAGATGCCCAGGATGAACGGTTACGAAGCTGTAGAAAGACTGCGCCGTCAGGGTTACACCAATCCCATTATCGCCGTTACCGCCAGCGTTCTTGCCGATGAACGTGAACACTGTTTATCCGCCGGTTTTGATGATGTGCTGGCGAAACCCTTCAAAAGAAAAGATGTCGAAGCGGCATTGCATAAGTGGCTGGGGAAGAAATCCGAAAAAAGCCATTCCGCCGGAGCGGAGGCCCGGCCGGAGTGCGGCGTTTCTGCGTCCGGGGAATCCTGCCCGGCAGAAAAACAGGAAACCGCAAAACCCGCAGAAACACTGCCGGTTTTTGATACCGCAGATCTTCTGGATACTTTTATGGGTAACGAAGAGTCGGTAAGATCGCTTTTGGAGCGGTATCTGGAACGGACCGCAGAGCAGCTCAATTTGGTCCCGGACTTGATTGCGAAGGCTAACTGGGAGACAGTCTTCCGGGAAGCCCATACGGTAAAGGGGAGCGCCCTGACCCTGGGAGGCAGGAAGCTGGGGGAGGCGGCCCTGCGGCTTGAGCTTGCCTGTAAAAATAAGAACAGGGCCGAAGCGGAGGCCGCCTTTCCTCCGGTTCAGGATGCCTTTAAGGAGTTCCGGGCGGCCGCAGAGGCATGGCTGGCAGGCTTTTGATGCGTTTTTCTTCTTTACACACTCACAGTATCTACTGCGACGGAAGCGATGAAATCGAAACCATCTGCCGCAGCGCCTTTGAAAAGGGGCTTGTGTCCCTGGGCTTCAGTTCCCATGCTCCTCTCAGCCTGTGCCGGAATACGGCAAGAGAGGTCCCCGATACCGTTTGGCACATGAAGGCAGAAAAGCTCCCCGCATACCTGGCGGAGATTGAAGAGGCCCGGAAACGCTGGGCCGGGAAACTTGATATATACTCAGGCTTTGAGGCGGATTATATGGAAGGCTTTGCAAGCCCTGCCGAATTGCGCCGCCGCTTTCCCGGACTGGATTACATCATCGGTTCTGTTCATTACCTTGTTCCCTCCGGGGGAGCGTACTTTACCGTGGACGGACCTCTTGAGGAGACGGAGAGGGGCTTCAGGGAAGGTTTCGGCGGCGACGGGGGAGCCTTTATAGAGAAATACTGGGATGCAGTGGAAGAGATGATTGGGGAAGGCGGTTTCGATATCCTCGGCCATGTGGATCTCTTAAAGAAAAACAACGGTAAAGGCCGCTTTTTCGATCCGGAGGATGAGCGCTGCCTTCGCCGGGCCGGGGAGATTGCGGGATCGGCACTGAAGGCGGGAATAGTGGTCGAAGTTAACACCGGAGGCATCATCCGCGGCAGCATCCCGGAAACCTATCCGTCGGTAAAAATATTGCGTTTCTTCCGGGAAGCCGGCGTCCCGGCCCTGATCACCGCCGACGCCCACCGTGCGGAGGATCTGGACGGTCATTACGGCATTGCGCTTCAGGCGCTCCGGGAGGCCGGTTACAGGGAGCATGTGCTTTTTCAGGGCCGCCGCAACGGGAAAGCCCTGTGGAAGCCTGAAGCCCTGGGAGCCTGTTGCACTTGTTGATTTTTGTGCCACCAGTGGCACAAAAATCTCGATTATCCGGCGTCCTTTGGCAGTTTGCAGGGTAAAAAATCGCCTGATCGGCGATTTTTTGGGGTTTTACGCGCGAAGCGCAACAAACTGCTGGGCAGTCATGTGCCCTGAGCGATTAAGTCTCCGGGCAATTATTTGCTCTTGAGGGTTGAAGCCTCCTACCTGTTCCGCCGTTCTTCGGCGCTCTTGCATTCTATACACATCAGGGCATAGGGCATGGCCTCAAGCCTCTCCTGGGGGATCTTCTTGCCGCAGCGTACACAGAGGCCGTATTTGCCCTGCTTGATCCGGGTGATGGCGCTGTCAATGGCCTTGAGACGCTTGAGATCCGCCGAACCTATAGCTTCAATCATTTTCCTGTCTATGTCATCAGATGCGAGATCCGCTAAGTCTTTGGGATCCATGCCCTCAACAATTTCCTTAAAATCGGCG
>JAIRNJ010000125.1 GCA_031258115.1 Treponema sp.
TTGCCGGCTGTATCAATTTGCAGCATACTTTATTACATGGAAAAAATAGCCGAAAGGGTCAGGATCATCAGGATTGCCTCTTTAACGGCTCTCTTTGGAAACGCAGTGTTGGCCTTTGCCAAGATCGCCGCGGGTTTCCTGGCCGGAAGTCTTGCAGTGGCGGGCGACGGCATTGACTCTTCGGTGGATGTACTTATTGCCATTATGTCTCTGATTGTAGCGGGAATGATCTCCTCGCCTGCGGACGAGGGACATCCCTGGGGACATGGCCGGGCGGAAACCATTGCTACAAGTCTCCTTTCCTGTATTCTCTTTTTTGCCGGCGCCCAGTTGGTTCTCAAGTCGGTTTCCGGTTTTTTGACCGGCGCACAGCACGAAGTTCCCGAGCGGCTGGCCCTCTATGCCACGCTTTTTTCCATCGGGGGGAAACTCATCATGGCCTGGACTCAGTACAGTCTGGGAAAGAAGGCGGGCTCGGCCATGCTCAGAGCCAATGCAAAAAACATGACCGGGGACGTGATTCTTTCGGGGGGAGTCCTTCTGGGCCTGGTACTTTCCATGATAAGCGGCATCGGGATTATTGATTCAATTGTTGCCATTCTGGTGGGCATCTGGGTAATGAAGTCGGCTGTCGGCATCTTTATGGAAGCCAATGCGGAACTCATGGACAGCAGCACGCAGGAATTCTACCGTACCGTTTTTGAAGCAGTCCGCTCGGTTCCCGAGGCAGGCAACCCCCACCGTACACGGATGAGGAGGATTGCGGGGCTTTGGGACATCGACATTGACATTGAAGTCGCTCCCAACATGACGGTACTGGAGGCCCACTGGATTGCACACAGGGTGGAGCAGGCAATCAAAGAGCAATTGGACGGGGTTTACGACATCATGGTCCATGTGGAACCTGCAGGCAACGAAGAAGAAGAAGGTTACGGCCTGGCCGAAAAAACCCTGGAGTAAAAGAGCCTTTTCAAAATCAGTAAAGGTATGCCGAGCCCTCCCAGGGCAGTATTTCTGAGACAGAAAGACTGTCATAGTTTGAAACAAGAAGTTTTCCTTCCGCCTTTGCCTCAGAGGGCCGGGGAATTTTTTCCCCGGAGAAATTGCAAACCGTAAGCAGTGTCCTGCCTTCGTAATGGCGGCGGTATACCCAGAGCCTTTCATCATCGGGCAGCAGGACTTCGTAATCCCCATGAACAATGACCGGATACTCTTTTCGCAGGCGGATAAGTTTTTTGTAGAAACTGTACACCGATGCGGGATCTTTTACCTGGGCGGCGGCATTGATAGTCTTGTAGTTGGGGTTTACGGGAATCCAGGGCTTTCCGGTACTGAAACCCGCATTAAGACTGTCATCCCACTGCATGGGAGTACGGGCATTGTCCCGGCCTCTTGCCGCAATGGCCGCCAGCATCTCTGCGGGACTTAGGATTTTCTTTTCCTCCACCAGTTCTTTCCAGGCATTGAATATTTCCACATCCCGGCAGTCGTCAAGGCTCCTGACGGGGGCATTGGTCATTCCCAGCTCTTCCCCCTGATAGATATAGGGCGTACCCTTCATCATGTGGAGGCAGACGGCCAGCATCTTTGCGCTCCGCTGCCGCAGTTCGTCCGTAGAGTCGTCTCCGAAGCGGGAAACCGCCCGGGGCTGATCATGGTTATCCCAGAAAAGACTGTTCCAGGCCTTGCCCTCCAGTTCCGTCTCCCATGCGCCGAGGACTTTTTTCAGATCCCGGAGCCTGTAACGTTTTAGCGTCCACTTGCCGGTTTCGGCATCCTCATCGATCCCCACATGCTCAAACTGGAAAACCATATTCAGTTCGGTGCCTTCGGCATTGGCGTATCTCTTTGCTTCATCAATGGTTACCCCCGCGGCTTCGCCCACCGTCATGATGTCGTAATGGGACAGCACCTTTTTGTTCATTTCTTCAAGGTATTCATGTACATGGGGGCCGTTACAGATATTGGCGCCCTTACCGCCGTCTGCGGCAACAGTGGCGGGGAATTTGGAGATCATGCTGATAACATCCATGCGGAAACCGTCAATACCCTTGTCAAACCAGAATTTCATCATCCGGTATACTGCATCCCGGACGGCGGGATTGTCCCAATTCAAGTCCGGCTGGGCTTTGGCAAAGAGATGCAGGTAGTACTGGGCGGTTTTTTCATCAAACTGCCATGCGGAACCCGAAAAGACGCTTCTTAACTGATTGGGAGGTCCGCCATTGAAACCGTCACGCCAGATATACCAGTCCCGTTTAGGATTATCCCTTGATGAACGAGATTCGATAAACCAGGTATGCTCATCGGAACTGTGATTTACCACCAGATCCATGACAATTTTAATGCCGCGCCTGTGAGCCTCCGAGAGCATTTCATCGAAATCTGCCATGGAGCCAAAGAGGGGATTTATGGCCTCATAGTTGCTGATGTCGTAGCCGTTATCCACCATGGGAGAAGCGTAAACCGGAGAAAGCCAGATCACATCAATTCCCAGGTCTTCAAGGTAATCCAGTTTTGAAACGATGCCCTTCAGATCCCCTTCTCCCAAACCTATGCTGTCCTTAAAACTACGGGGATAGATCTGATATATAACCGCTTCTTTCCACCATTCTTTTTTGCCCATGGTTCAATCTCCTAAAAATTTACCACAGCCGGAAGTGAAATATCCGAGGCATTTTTAATGGAGCTTAAGAAGTATAAAAAACGGGAAGACCAGGCCCGGATAAGCCTGTTAAGCATCGCCTCTGTTTCGTCCCCGGTAAACCGGAACATGGCAGTGTAGGCGCCCTGATTATTCTGCAGGGGAACAGCTATGAAAAGCGCCTCTCTCTCCCGGCGCTGAAAGGCGGTATAGCCCTGAATGCCCTGCCGGTTTTGCCAGCCGTCTTGGGAAAACACGAGAGGTTCACCGCAGATCCAGACAGAGAAGATCATATCCGCCCCTGTTTCCCCGGTTTTAAGACTGTATTCACCATGAAGAACAGGGAAACCGTTAAGCTCTATTCCGGGAAGCCCCCGGCTCCAGACGTTTCCCCGGACAAGGATCGCCCCCTGTTCCTGGGCGCCGAGCCCTGCCGCCGCAAGCAGGAAAAATAAAAAGACGGAAAGCTTCACATAAATATCTTTTAATTCGTTTACAAATATCATATAATTGGCCTAATGGCTCCGAATCTTGAACTCTATCCCATTCTAAAATCCTATACGAATAAATACAATACTCCTTACATTGAAATAAAGGAATTTATCGAATTTCTTGAGAAATATTCCAAAAGGAAGATGGAAGAACATCCTGAATGGGTTAAATGGACTAGTAACACAGCCGGCAAATTCTGGGCGGAGCTTACGCCTCTTGCGGAGGCCGAAAAGCTAATCCTCATGGCGGATACTGCCGGCGACCGGATTTTTATGCCTTCATACTATGCGGATCTTATACGGGATGCCTACCAGTCCCCGGATGACGCCGCCATGGATCCTTTTCCCTCTGAAGAATATCTGCGTATCATTCTGCCGGAAGATCATGTCTCCTATCTCAATGTCGAAAACGATCTGGCTCCCTATTTTGAACGGGAAGAAAACAAGGGAGAGGCCGATTATCCGCTGGATTCTCCCCAGGCCAATGCAATCGTCAAACTTATCTTTCCGGACAGCTTTGGTCATGCGCTGGTTCTTGTCCCGATGATACCCCGGCGGATCATCGAAGCCGCCCTGCTCAAGGTCAGGTATTTTCTCCGCAAGGGAGGCAACAAGGAATATACCCTCCACAAACTCAGTCCTCAATTCCAGAACAAGGAAAGGTATCTTCGGGATATTCTCGATCAGATCCTTATCCGTCCCCTGGACTGCGTTACAAACATGGAAAATTTTGGTGATTTCCAGTATCTTTTCTGGGCATATTTCTGTACTCTGGCAAAAAATGACATCAAAAAGAAAAAAGAAAAGCTGGGAGAAGATATAGCTATCTTTCAGGCCGTTTCAATAATAGAAGCCTGTAATGTTCTTTACAAGGCCAGGGCGGTAAAGGAACGGGAGAAGGAACTCGCCTTCAAAAGCCTGGAACTGCACATGGGAAAGCCGCCCTACTATTATACGCTGGATCAGATTACCAAATTCACTTCAGATAAAGGGGTTCTGCTTTTAAGCCAGTATTCAGAAAAGGAACTGGATGCCCTTATCAAGAAAAAGACTACGGAGAGCCAGGATCGTCAACTGCCCGAATGGCTTGTGCTTACGGGGAAGAAAGGTGAACGCTGGTTCATCCTTAAAAGCCGTTACCTTTCCCTTTGTACCCGGCTCCTCATTGAAACCCGTCCCAAAATCAGACAGGCAATTACCAAACGCTGGACAGCCCTTCTGCGTTCTTTCCAGACAGAGTCTCCCATGGAGAAGGACTCCGATTTTAATACGCTTCTTGAAAGTTATACTGCCGGTATCAGTCCTGTACTTATGGCCCTGCTGGAGGATCAGAAACTGGTTTGGGTCTATGAAGAAATGGAACATGAGGAAACCGGTATTCCCGCCGCCTCCAGAATCTTCACCAAGGGGCGCCTTTTACCCATAAGCAATCTCTATGCACTGCGGAGAAAGGATCTTATTACCGATGCGCGGATTATGCTTCCTTTCTGGTATTCGATTCCCATTTTTTCCGCCATTGCGGCCCTTTTTTACAGGCTGGGGAAGGGTAAAAAGAAAAAAGGCCAGGATTCCGGGGAAGAGGCAGGTGATGAACTTTTGGCGGAAACAGAAGATATTTCCGGGCAGCTGCGGAATACCGCCAGAGAAATTGAAATGCAGCATGTACCTGCAGGTTATACCCTGGAATCGTATCTTTCCGAACTTGAAAGCCGCTGGGTGAGGCTTATCGGCAGAGAAAACCGGCAAAATCTGATAGAGGATGTCCATTCTCTGATCCGGGATTGTCTGCGCACGCTTTTCCGGACACAGAAAAGGAAAATTATCAACCCGGAAAGTATAAAAAAGATGGCCTTCGCCCTGATAGCCCGCAATCCTACCCTGCAAAGCATCAAGGATCAGGATACCCTAAGAATCTACATTGAACTTTATACAGTCAAGCTTCTGGAACATATAAAGCGCTGAGCCGTTTCCGGCTGCTTTTTTTGCAATTTTTTTGTTTTCATTGAAGCGCCTTGCATCTCCGCACCATATATATAGCTGACGCAGAAATTTGTCTGCGGCCGGCAGCCTGTGCTGCCGAATGTGTGCAATGGGAGGGTAAAGCCCTCCAAGGGAGCAGCTATGAACAATCTCAACTCTATTCTGATTGAAGGTAACCTGGTCAGGGATCCTCTCTACCGTTCCACCCCCAAAGGAACTCCGGTTTGTACCTTCAGTCTTGCCTCCAACCGTTACTATAGACAGGATTCGGAACTGGAAAAGGAGGTGAGTTTTTTTGACGTGGAAACCTGGGCCAAGCTGGCGGACAATTGCTATAACCTGGGGCATAAGGGCCGGGGAGTCCGGGTGGTAGGCCGGCTCAAACAGCAGCGCTGGAATGGATCGGACGGGAAACCCCGTTCCAGGATTACCATTGTCGCCGAACATGTGGAATTCCGTCCCGAATTCAAAAAGGAAGAGGCTCGTCCCGGTACCGGCGATGCCCTGGCGGAAGAAGTCGCCGAACATGCGGAAAGCCAGCCCCCTCTCCCCGAAGAGGCGCCTGTGGACTACAATCCCCGCATCGAGGAGATGTACGAAGAGAATCCTACTCCTTTTCCGGACGAAGTAGTTAACTTTTAGTGGTTTTGGAGATGGAGGGAATACCGGCTCCGGGTTTTCCCGGCGTACCGCGGCCCTTCATCTCCTTTTCCGCGGGGTATTCTGCTTCCTGGTAGAAGCCGTTTTTCCAGTTAAAGCGGCTGCATCCGGGCAGGGGCAATCCTTTTTTTGCCGCCTCCATTACGTCCCTGTAATCCTTTTTTTTCAGGGTACGGCCCGTGAGTGAAAAATCAAATATAAAACGGTGGAAATTCGCTTCCATGAGGAATGGGATCTTGTCCACAATGGAAAAAGGTTGTTCGGGGATTACAAACGAACCGCTTGGATCTTCCTTCCCGCCATTACTGCTTTTTAGGGAAAACAGTTCATCCCTGGGGCCTGCAAATTCTCCAAAGCCGTAATGCGTTCCCAGATCGGAACGGATACGGAAGAGGGGCGGCCAGGCAAAGACCGGCACAAAAACCGATGAACGGATGTTTCTTTCCATGGTTTTTTCCAGGTTCTGCCTGTTGTTTTCCAGCGGCGAGACAACATAGCTTGCCCCCAGGGAGGATACAAAGGCCACCGCCCAGCGGTTAAATGTATAAAGCCAGGGCCCGGCGATAAGAACCTTTCCGGCTCCGGTATCCCGGAATAGAGAAAAATGCCCCGGATTATTCAACATGAAGAAACCGTAGCCTTTTTCCGAAAGAAGAGCCGCGGCTTCGCCAAGGAAGGCCTCCTCCGATTGAGGAAAGAAAGGATCCAGGGTCAGGATGATCTCTTCCGGTTTGAAAGGCAGGGGCTGTTTATTTTCGATAAGACGGGCAAAGGTCTTCCGGTTCAGGGGAAGAATGAGCTTGACCGGCTTATCAGATTGTACAATGTACATATCTTCTATTCCGGAAACCGCAACATAGAAGCCCGCCGCTAAGGAATTTTGACCCATTCGCTTTCCGGCGGCATGTTCCGGTAAAACATTCCCGGGATTGTTTTCTTTGGTTTGAGCAGGCGGGGCGCTTTCCCGTCCGGGTTTCCGTTTATAAGGATCCAGATTCCTGGGAATCACCTGGGCATAACGCTTTGACATCGTCCTGGTTTGTGTCAGATAAACTAAATCCCCTGTTTCAAATCCTTCGGGCACGGAAAGCCAGTATGATTTGCCCTGTGTATCCGCTTCTTCAACAGAAGCAAGTTTATGGGAAAGCCGCATGGAATCGTCGGCCTTGTGAAGCCGGATGGAATCTCCGGCAGCAGGCATCAAAGTTCCGTTTCCGGGGCCAAGGAGGGCCCGTCTTTTTTCTCCCGAACCCTTTATTTTGAGAATTGTCCCCAAATTTATGCCTGTTCCTCCACTCTGAGCCGGATTAAGCCAGTCTATCACTTCAGGTTTTGACGAAGCCGATTCAAACAGATACCTGGTCTTGGGACGGGCAAAATCGTTTTTCAGAATACTCCGGGCTTCACGGATCGCATTTTCGATACCTTCATTTTTTAACGTACCATCGGTATCTATCGAATCAAATAAATTCGAGTTGAGCGCCGCATCGATTATACGGCGGTATGCGGCGGTTACCGCCCCCACATACTCGGCGCTTTTCATGCGGCCTTCAATCTTGAAGGAGCTTACACCTGCAAGCGCCAGATCGGGGATCTTTTCCAGAAGTTCAAGATCTGATGGGCTAAAGTAGTATCCCTGTTCGTTATCCTGCCGGTAAAGTCTGCGGCAGGCCTGGGTACACATACCCCTGTTGGCCGACTTCCCTCCCAGATAACTTGAAAAAAGGCAGAGTCCTGAAACCGAGATACACAGTGCGCCGTGGACAAAACATTCCAGTTCAAGGTTGGTACTGGCCCGGATATTCCGGATTTCTTCCAGGCCGAGTTCCCTGGCAAGGACTACACGGGAAACTCCGTAACGGGAGAGGGCATTGGCTCCCCGTCCCGAGGCAATGTTCATCTGGGTGGAAGCATGGAGCTTTAGGGAAGGGAAATTATTCTGTACCATCTTGAGGACTCCAAAGTCCTGTACAATGAGGGCATCCGGCCCGATGCCGGAAAGGTAGCGGAGCATCTGGTACATCCGGTCTCCTTCGCGCTGTTCAAAAACCGTATTTACCGTTACATAGACTTTCTTTCCCATACGGTGAATATTTTTCAGGGCCCCTTCAAACTGGGAAAAGGCGAAATTGGCACTCCTCATCCGGGCATTGAAGCTTTTGAGCCCCAGATATACCGCATCGGCCCCCTCGCCAATGGCGGCGTCAAGCGCTTCGGGGGAACCTGCGGGGGCCAGAAGTTCAAGTTTATGCATGGAGCTTCGTTTCATGGTGGATTCGGTTTTTAAGCTTAGCTCTTCCGGTTTTGCCATTTTTTCAGTATACTGAAAGCATGAGTAACGGAATAGATTTAACAGACGATAATTTTGAGACGGAAGTTCTCAATGCCCCCGTACCGGTTTTGATTGATTTTTGGGCTTCCTGGTGCGGCCCCTGCAAGATGATAGGCCCCTTCATTGATCAGCTTGCCGGTGAATATGAGGGAAAAGTCAAGATTTGCAAGGTAAATGTAGACGAACAGGGAGAGCTTGCCGGCCGTCATGGAGTGGTTTCCATCCCCACACTGGTTGTCTATAACAAGGGGAGTCTTGTCCGCCGGCAGGTAGGAGCCCTTCCCAAAAACGCCATCGAAAACCTGTTCAAAGATCTCGCGTGAGATAGTTTCATCACCGGGTATTTTGAAAAAGCCTCTGCAAACTACTCAAAACGCTTGGGGTTGTTCGGCCCTCCGGGAGTAGCCGCTCCGGTAGCGCAAATATACCAGTCCGCCGCAGTATTGGTGTCCGCCGCCGTTTCGATTCGGGACAGGCTTCGGGTCATGGCGGTTTTAAGATTGTAGCTTATTACCGCATCCTGCGGGCCGGGAATCTTTCCCGATGCTGATTTCCAGGCTCCCTGTTTGTGGAGGAATTCCGCCGCCTCGACAAAATGTTCTTTTGACCACCATGCATCGGGATTTTCACTGAGCATTATCCCGTCTATTACCTTATCATCCTGATCGAGAAAATAGATCGCATCGGTTTTGTGGATCAGTTTCTCTGTTCCGGGAATCCAGAGATCCCTGGCTCCTGCTATAGCATCGGTTCCGGGTGATTCTTCCAGATCGGAACCCAGTTCGTCCAGAGAGGCAGCCTCGATCTTCCGCAGGTGAATGAGGATATATTCCCCTTCGGCTGCTTCCATCCGGGAAAATTCGTAGACAAGCGGTCTTTTGGTATAACCGGCAATGATCAGCCGTACTGCTCCCATGTCGCCCGCAGTCAGAGTATGGAGTTCGATGAATTCAGCCTTGGGTTTTGAATATTCGGTACGTATCTCCGTAATGAGAAAAGACGGAATCCGGTCATTCCGGGCCCGGAAAGGAATAAGAACATTAAGGGTATTGCCCCATTCATCCTCCACCAAAAGATCCGCAGTAAATTTGTCTCCGGGAGGAGCCGCTTCCTGCAGCATTACCCGGAGTATCTCTCCTTCAACGGTGGATTCGACCTTTAATGCCGGAGAAAAATTAAGGGAAACAAGCCTTACCGGTATTGAAAACTGAAAATCGATCTCGAGACTCGACACGGGCTTACAGTCGATAAACACCGGAGACAGGGAACTTCCCCCCGAAATTCCCGTTGCCGGAACCGCCTCTTCGATAAGCGTCTCCCCGGTGGAACAGGAGCAGGCGGGAAAGAACAGGATCAGGGCCAATAGACCCAGTCCAAATAGTTTGTTCATGATGAACCTCCGCCTTTTATAGGGCGCGCTGCTGTGAATTGCTTCAATGAAAAAAGATTTTTATGCTTTTTTTGTTTTGGGATCAGATTTGGGATCAGATATTGAAGCGAAAAGTTTTGGGCTTACCCTTTAAGCCCGTTTAGTTTCTGATGTCTTCCTCTCAAGGGCCCGGTACAGGGCGGTAAAGAAATCCCGGTTGTCGCTTTGAATGTAGTCAACAGGACAGCCCATGCGGTTAAAGGTCTTCATAAACCTGAGGTAATATGCGGGGTTGTCCATGGGGGGCTCCCCCTTTGACCAATCCCATGATGACTCCTGAATATCCGCCACATGAATGGCACAGTCCCGAATAGTGCCCGCCCCGCCCGCGGCATTCCTGGCCATGGAAAGGGCTTTTTCAAAAATCATGGGCGACATTACCGCCGAGCCCACCGAAAGATAGACCCCGCCCTGAAGTTTTTCCACGCCGGCAACGTATTCCAGAAAATCCCGCTCGGCACAGCGGCCCAGAGCCGCCCCCCGGTTTGCCCGGTGGGTGTAAATAATATCGTGACCGAACATGGGATGGCAGGTGAAGGGTCTTCCCGCTTCACCGGCCGCGGCAAGAACACTGTAGGACTTCCAGGGATGCTTTATGGAAAGAAACCCCGGAGGAATATTGAGCGTTTCGATAAGCTCGTATAAATCCAGGGCCGCCGATGCCCGGGCCGCCCCATCGGCGGCGGCGCTATTTTCCGCATTTAGAAAATTTCCGGCGGCATCGAGAAGTTCTCTCCTTTCGGGGATGAGAAGGCCGTCTTTCAGGATCATGGAGCCTACAGATGCGCCGTAACCGAGGCCCTCCCAGGCGCCGGTCGCCAGGGCCAGATTGATGTAAAGACCGGTCTCTTCCCAGGTGCCGAAGCGGCCGGCGGCGATGTTTTCCCGCACGTCTTCGCTGCTCTTCCCCTGGAAGGCGAATTCCCAGTCGTGAATCACCACTGCACCGTTGGCCGCCAGGTGGGTAAACCAGCCTTTTTTCAGCATGGCGCCCAGAAGCCGTCCCAGACCGTTTTTGACGGCATGGGCCCCCGATGCGCAGATAACCGATGCGTCTTTTTTACGGGCGGCGATTATTTCACCGGCGATTTTTTCCGCCTTTTCCGCCAGGGCCGGGGGAACAGCACCCCTTTCCGCCTCTTCCGCGGCGGCCTCAATTTCAACTTTGCTGTACCGTTGTTTTATGGGGCTGCTGGTAATCCGGGAACGATCAAATTTCATTTTTACTCCCAGCCGCAGAGACGGGCAAGTTCACCGGCCCAGGAGAAATCGGGGATGAGCACATCCGCGCCGCCGAGGATCAGCCGTTCACGTTTGGCCGTATTGCGGCCGTAGCGGCGCTTTTCGTCGCTCAGTACGCCCACGGCAAAGAGGCCCTCTTTTTTCGCCTCCCGCATTTCCACGGGGCCATCGCCGAAAACCACAACCTGAGCCCTGCCGGCAGGAAACTTCGTTTCCCGTTCGATTGAATTTTTAAGTTCGGCGGCCCTGATTTCGGTAATGATGTTCCGTATGACGATCTTTTTCGGATCGTTTTTGATGTCCCCCACGGCGCCCCGTATACCGCCGTTAAAAAGCCCGGCGTAACCGAGAAGCTCAGCTTCCCGGCGGACGTCTTCCTCGTCGGTACCACTGGCGAGGTAGAGCCTTGTTCCGGCCGCGGCGAGTTTTTTGAGAAAGTCCACGGCTCCCTTGATGGTGAAGTCTTCTGTTGAAAGCCTGCCCGATTCAAGGCCGGCAAGGCGTTTTTCCATGGAGGCAAGGAGGGCTTGATTGTAAACAGCCTTGTATTCTTCGGGAGAGAGAATATCTTCTTTTTTTACCTGCCCGAATGAGAGAACCATGTCCCGCAGCCGGTACATCTGGGCCAGGGTCTGAACGCCGGTGGTTGTTTCGATGAGGGCGGAAACGGCGTCCCGTATGCGGGACAGTTCTTCCGCTTTTGGGACATCGCTTTTCTTTGAAGAACCGGGACGGCTTATCCTGCCCAGGACGGCGTCAATCATTACGGTGTACATCACTTCTTCCCAGCCCTGGCGCAAGACCGAAATAGTGCCGTCATGATCGAAAATCGCCGCTTCAGGATAAGAGCGGCGCCCTTCGGCGGGCATGGATTCAGTGGCAATAATTTCAATTTCCGTATCGCCGGAAAAATGTTCAAGGCTTTCATCCCGGGCAAGACGGGAATTGTAATTGAAGTCCCCTTCTTCCGCCAGGGCTATGACCTCTTCCGCAGTAGGATGGCCGGTTTCAAAAAGTTTCCCCAGGGAAACTCCGGCCGAAAAAGTTCCTATGAGGGCCGCATCCCCAAGAGGGAGTCCCGCTCCCAGGGCGGTAACAAGCCCGGCCAGGAATGCGTCCCCCGCGCCAACTATGTCGATTTCCCTTGTAAAATGAAGGCTGTTGAATTGGGAACAACCCGATTCATCCTGGGCAAGGGCGCCGTCTTTGTCCAGGGTAATCACCACCGGAAGGCCCCAGTGTTCATAGAGGCGTGTTGCCGCAAAATACGGATCCGCAGCGTCTTTGGCCGCTACACCCTGGGCCTCCAGAATTGCGGCGGCTTCACTGCGGTTGAGTTTGTGTATAGTGAAATTGTAGCGGCTGTTGAGTTTTCTGCAGTCTGAAAACCAGAGAACCTTATCCCGGTTTTTTTCGATGAGGGCGGCGAGTTTTTCCTGAAAATACGGTGAATGCAGTCCCGAAGGAACCTGCTCGTTTACAACCACGCAGTCGTATTCACCCAGCCTGGACTTCAGCAGTTCCAAAAGAATGTCCACCGTTGTATTTTTGGGACGGTTGTTATTCCCCATGTCATAACGGGGAAGCTCCTCCCGGCCCAGGTATATCTTGTGGAACACATGGGTCTGCCAGTCTTCATCCTGGGTAAGAATGCCCGAAACGCCAATGCCCTTCCCGGCAAGGAGATCCAGAACTATTCCGCCCCAGCAGTCGTTTCCTGCGACACCGTAAAGGTCAACTTTCCGGGCGCCCAGACTTGCGCAGTTGGCCGCAGTATTACAGGCGGCGCCGAGATCCTGCTTCGACTGAAAAACAGAATAGGACTGGAGCCCGGTTTCCGCAGAAATTTCGGCGCCCCCGGTTCCGGTAAGGTAGTAAAGATCCAGGCAAACATCCCCAATAACGGCGATGGAAGGAGGGTTTTTATACGGGAAAAAGCCGTGTATATCCATGGTTTAATGGCCAATAGTGCTACACAGTATACGTTGTTGCGCTGGTGGAACCGCCGTGTCCGGTCCAGTTGGTATGGAAGAACAGGCCCCGGTTTTTGTCTACCCGTTCATAGGTGTGGGCGCCGAAATAATCCCTCTGGGCCTGCAGAAGGTTTGCCGGAAGCCGTTCACTGCGGTAGCCGTCAAAGTAGGCAAGGGCGCTGCTCAGGGCCGGAACAGGTATACCGTTCCCAATCGCCGCGGCGCAGACCCTCCGCCACGAATCCTGCGCTTCTTCTATTAGCCCGGTAAAGAAGGGATCGAGAAGCAGGTTTTCAAGTTCCCTGTTGCGCTCAAAGGATTCCTTTATTTTTCCCAGAAAACTTGAACGGATGATACAGCCGCCTCTCCACATGAGGGCGATGCCGCCGTAATTTAAGTTCCATTTGTATTCCCTGGCCGCTTCCCGCATCAAAAGATAACCCTGGGCATAGGACACGATCTTGGAAGCGTAAAGGGCCTTCTCAAGGTCTTTGATAAAACCTTCTTTGTCCTCAGGCGGGATAATTTTTGGCCCCGCAAAGATTTTGCTTGCCCGGACTCTTTCGTTTTTGGCGGCGGAGAGGCAGCGGCCAAAAACCGCTTCCGCTATGAGTGTAAGTGGAACACCGAATTCCAGGGCCGCAATACCTGTCCACTTGCCTGTCCCTTTCTGCCCTGCGGTATCAAGGATCTTTTCCGCCAGAGGCTGACCATCTTCATCGTTATAGGCCAGAATGTCCCTGGTTATTTCGATGAGGTAGCTGTTAAGCGCTCCCTGATTCCAGGCGGAAAAAACATCGTGCATCCGGGGATAGGAGAGACCCAAAAGCTGACGCATGATGTCGTAGGTTTCGCAGATAAGCTGCATGTCTCCGTATTCAATGCCGTTATGAACCATTTTTACAAAGTGACCCGCACCGTTTTCCCCTACCCAGTCGCAGCAGGGAACAGGCGTTCCCCCCGGCACTTCTTCAATTTTTGCGCTTATGGCCTGCAGAACCGGTTTTACCAGGGGCCAGGCGGCAGGCGAACCGCCGGGCATAATGGAAGGGCCGGTAAGGGCGCCTTCTTCACCGCCGGAAACTCCGGTACCGATGTAGAGGAGCCCTTTGGATTCTATATAAGAGGTTCGGCGTATGGTATCCTGATAGTTTGAATTCCCGCCGTCAATGATGATGTCTCCCGGTTCAAAAACCTGCAAAAGCTGTTCGATGGTATCATCTACCGCCTGCCCGGCCTTTACCATGATCATGACCTTTCTGGGTCTTTCCAGGGTCCGGGCCAGCTCTGTCATACTATGGCAGGGAAAGATTTTCTTTTTCGCCGCCCGGCCTTTTACAAAATCATCCACCCTGGAAACAGTCCGGTTAAACACCGCTACGGAAAAGCCCTTGTTTTCCATGTTGAGCACGAGATTTTCTCCCATCACCGCAAGCCCGATCAGTCCAATGTCCGCCTTTGCCATAGTCGCCTCTTGTAGTAGTATATGGGAAGGAGGATCGTTATGTCAAAGCCTGAGCAAGTCCAGCGCTGTTCCTGGTGCGGAGAGGACGAAGTATACCTTAAATACCACGACAGGGAATGGGGTATGCCCTGTCATTCAAGCAAAAAACTTTTCGAGTCCCTGATCCTCGACGGCGCCCAGGCCGGGCTTTCCTGGATCACGATCCTCAAACGCCGGGAAGCTTACCGTGCGGCCTTTGATAACTTCGATGCCGAAAAGATCGCCCGTTACGGGAAAAAGGATATTGAGCGGCTCATGGCGGACAGCGGTATTATCCGCAACCGGAGAAAGATTGAAAGCGCCATCGGCAATGCACAGGCGTATCTTAAATTGACGGAAACCGAAGCTTCCTTTTCCAAATGGCTCTGGAATTTTGTAGACGGCAAGCCCGTATTAAACCACTGGAAGGATCCTTCGGAAATACCCGCTTCCACGGAACTTTCGGAAAAAATAAGCAAAGACCTGAAAAAACACGGGTTTTCTTTTGTGGGCCCCACGATAATCTATGCCTGGCTTCAGGCCGAAGGGCTGATAAACGATCATCTTGTTTTCTGTTTCCGCTGGAAGGAATGTCAGAAGTAAAATGAAATTCCCCCGTCCCATTTCGGAATATATATTCGAAGCCCTGCCTGACCGGGACTGCAATTTTGTTTTTCCCTCAGCGGTACCGGCCCGGTTTTGGCTCGAAAAGGCGGCGCTGGAAAGTATGAAGCCCCTGGCGGAGGAGCGGTTTCTGGCATGGGACGAGTTTAAGGCGCAAACCCTGGCCCTGCACTTCCACGACAGGGAAGCCGCAGGGAAAGCCGCCAGGACGGTGTTTGCGGGCAGCCTCCTCCGGGAGAATGCAGGCGCGGCCGGGGAGGGAAACGCATGCCTTCGGGATTTTATCAATTACCGGTATGCAAATTTCTGGGAACCTTTTGTCTCTCCTTTGGCGGCCCTGCTTCCTGGTCTTGAAGGACTCAACACACGCGTGAACAGCAGTCCCCGCAAACAGGAACTTCTGGAGGATCCCTGGTTTGCCGATCTTCTCTGGATCAGGCAGCGTTATGAAGTGTTTCTGGGAACCTACGGTCTCTACGAGCCTTCCTGGAACAGGACGGATTTTACTTTTGCGGACAAAAACTGGATACTCTTTTTCCCGGAACTGGCGGATGACTGGGAGGAATACCGGGAAGAATTGACGGCAGCCGCAGGAACGAAAGGTAAATTTTCTCTCAGAATCATTACGCTAAAAGACATCACCCCGCCAAAAATTCCTTCCGGGGAAAAAGTACAGGCCGCGGCGCGTATTCTGAATGGGGCCGCAGTACAGGATGGAAACTATATCCGCTTTGAATCGGCAGCGGAGGAACAGCGCTGGCTGGCCCTTATCATCCGGCAGCTTATGGAAGAGGGGGGCCTTGAGTCCGAAGACATCATTATCAGCTATCCGGGGGCGGACGATACGGAACGTTTGATTCTGGATCTGGCCCGCCGGGATATACCGGCCCTGCTTCGCGGGGGGAAAAGCCTTTCGGGGTACGGAGGAGGGCGGATCTTTTCAAGCCTTGCAGACTGCGTTTCAAACCGCTGGTCGTATCAGTCCATGAAGAATCTGCTTCTCGATCAGGCCTATCCCTGGAAAGACAGGGAAAGCATCAACGCTTTGCTGGATTTTGGGCTCCGTTACCGCTGCATGGCTTCTACAGGGGAAGAAAAATTTGATGTGTGGGAAAATACATTTTTCAGGATGAAGGGTTACCGGGGTAGTTTTGCCATTTCCATTGACGAGATCAATGCTTTTTATACACGGCTGAAAAAGGATATCCGGAATCTGGTAAACGCAGCCTCGTTTGAAGGACTCAAGGAACAGTGGCACATCTTTGAAAACCGCTACTTTGACAGGGATAGTATCAATGAGGATACCGACAATATTCTTGCCCGGGCCATGAAGGCCCTGGATGAACTGATCCTGGCCGCAGGACGTTTTCGGGACATGGAAAACCTTGAGGAAAAAGGTCTTGTGTACAGCATTTTTAAATCCTATCTGGGGGATATGAAGTACGTATTTCAGGGTGGAAAACAGGCCGTATCGATCTACGATTACAAGGTAGGAGCGGGTATTGCGCCCCTCGTTCACTTTGTTATCAACATGGGGCAGAACAGCGCTTCTGTTACCGGGACTGAAGCGGGGGGAGATTCAATCCGGGAAGACAGGAAACAGCTTTTGAGTCTCAGGGAACGGGATCTTTCCGCGGCCTTTGTCCGCGCCTATGCTTTTTCCGGCGGCTTTACGGTGTTCAGCGCCGCAAAAAAAACCTGGGCAGGCCCCGCTGTACCCCTCAACGCCCTGGAGGGGGAACTTTCCCTGAAAGCCCTGGAGATTCTAAGCTTCCCCCCCGAACCGTCCAATACCCTCTTCCGCGTCGAGGCGGAGGAGGGCCTGAAAATTCTGGGAAGCGGCGGAAGGGATCTTCGCTCCGCTCCCCTGGCAGAACCTCTGCTGCGGGAAAGACTCAGGGAGACGCTCGGCAGTTCCAAACGGAAAACCGGGAAAAATGCCGGGGATCTTGAACTCTCTCCCACGGATCTTAACGAGTACCTTTCATGTCCCTTCCGCTGGCTTCTGGAACGGGGACTCGGTGTTTCGGAAAAGCAGACCGGAATCGAGACCATTGACCAGCGGGATCTGGGTATGCTTTACCACAGGATTTTGGAGACCTTTTTTTTAAGAATTGAAAACGATTCAAAAAAATTTGACAAAAAAAAGCTTGAAACCTACAGGAAATGGCTCAATGAAGAGGTAGACACTGCCCTGAATAATGCCCGGCAGCGGGAGGGGGCATTTCAGGAATCGGTGTATGACATGCTCCGCGACAGAATCAATGCCGCCCTTGAAGATTATCTTGAGGCCGATGCGGCGATTCTCGACGGCGCGGCGATTCTCAAACCTGAGTATCCGCTCCGCAGGGAATATCCGGATCTCGGCCTCGCCATGACCGGGAAAGCGGATCTTGTACTGAAAAGAACGGAAAAAGACTATATTCTTACGGATTTTAAAACCGGCCTCATGCCTGACAAGAAAGAACTTCTCGCGGACGAAGAGACGGCGCCGGCCAATGTCCAGCTTCCCGCATACATCAACATGCTGGAACACGGGAGCAGCGCTAAAGTGAATGTGGCCCGCTTCTATTCGCTGGATAACCGGGAATACCGGGATGTTATCAATGATGATGTCCCCCCAAATCCCTTACATACTCTGCCCATGAACCGGAAAGACTATCAGTGTGAAATAGACTGGGTAGACAGGATCCTTGCCGCTCTTGTTTCCGCCATGAATGAAGGAGACTACCGGATACCTGAAATGGAGGACAGGGACTGCGGAGGCTGCAGTGTTTCTGCTCTCTGCCGCAGCGTTTATACAGGGTTTGATACATGAAAAAACTTAACCCCGAACAGATTGCCGCCAGGGATGCGGAACAAAATGTCGTAGTATCTGCCGGCGCCGGTTCGGGGAAAACCATGGTTCTGGCGGAACGCTATGTCCGGCTTGTAACCGAAGGCGGGCTGAATGTGGAGGAGGTGTTGACTCTCACCTTTACCCGGAAGGCCCAGGCGGAGATGTATGCCAGGATCTACCGGAACCTTGCTTCTTCAACGCACCCCAGGGCCGCGGAACAGCTTGCCCGTTTCAACCGTGCACGGATCTCCACCCTCGATTCCTTCTGCGCCGCAATTACCAGGGGAGGAGCGTCCCGGTACGGAATCTCCGGCAATTTCATCATGGATGAAGGCGCGGACGCGTGCAGGGACTGTGCGGTGGAGATCCTCATGCGGTATAAAAAAGAGCCTGCCATCCGCAGGCTTGTAGCCGCACGAAGCTTCGACCTGATTGTAGATGATCTCTTCTCGGACTTCGGCATGAGGGAAGTGAGTTTTGTCTCCACAGAAACCTATGTTTCTCTGGCGGAAAAACAGCTTGCCTTTCTGGATGCCGAAAAAGAACGGGTTATCGAAAGTATCAACCGGGATCTTGAAAGCATACTGGTTCTTGACATTTCGGCCTCCGGCTCCAAAACCGCCGCAACATTGATGGAAGAGGCCGGGAAACACCATCCCCTGAAAAATGTGCGGAAACCTGTTTCCGCGGAAAGCGGGAAAGATCAACTGAAAACCCTCATTGAAGAGGCCGCTCTGTTCTGTTCAGGCGGTTTTCCCATGCCCCGTTCCAATGCAAAAGATCCGGCTCTGCAGAAATTGAGGCCGTTGGTTGAATCGATCAGGGAAGCCGCGGCGGCCCTGGGGAATATAGCCGGTACACTGCTTTACCGTGAAGACATCCCCGTTCTGGGAAGGATCTTTGACGAGTATGCGGCATTATTGCTGGATACCAAACGCCGGCTTGCCCTTTTGAGTTTTAGGGACACGGCGGAACTGGCGCTTGATATACTCAAACATGACATGGCGCTGCGGGATCACTACAAGAGGCAGATCAAGGCGGTTATGATCGATGAGTTTCAGGACAATAACCGGCTTCAAAAAGAACTCCTGTACCTCGTATCGGAGGAGCCCGAAAACCATGCTCTGAACCGTATCCCTCTTCCGCACGAACTTTCCGCAAAAAAGCTTTTCTTTGTAGGTGACGAGAAACAGTCGATCTACCGTTACCGGGGCGCGGATGTTTCGGTTTTCCGGGGCCTCAGCGAGGAACTCGGCGGTTTTCTCGAACTAAATACCAACTACCGTTCCACACCCGAATTGATCGAATTCTATAATTCACTTTTCCCCGGTGTATTCGGAAGGCCGGAGTATGCATTTGAGGCCGAATTCCGTGGAATCAATACAGACAAAAGGGAAGCGGAAAACCGGCCGGATGGCACGGGTGGCGGAAACGTTTCGCCTGTGGAGCTGTTTCTCCGGAAGGGAGAAACCGGGGCCGAAGGAGAAAGTCTTGTTCCTGTTCCCTGGCGCTGGGCAGAGGCCCTGGCCGCGGCTGAACGGGTGTACCGGCTGGTAAAGGACGGAGAGGCCGCCTGGGGGGATATTGCCCTCCTCTTCCGCAGTACAACCCATCAGGCCGATTATGAGCGTGTCTTCCGGCAGGCGGGGATTCCCTTTACCGCATCCGATCCCAGAGGCGTCTATGCCGAAGGGCCGGCAAACGATTTCTATGCCCTGCTCAGGCTCTGTCTTTTCCCCCAGGACAGCAATGCATACGGCGCGGTACTCCGTTCTCCCTTATGCGCCATAGGAGACGAAACTTTTTTGCGGATCATGCTGGAGCGGGAGGCCCTGCCCGAACCCTTCCCCGCGGAGGCTCCGGCTTCCTGGTTTCAGGATGAAGAGGACAGGGCACGGTATGTGCGGGGCAGGGAAATTTATGAGAGAGTACGGCAAAAGGCTGACCGGGAAGGAATAGGCCTCATCCTGGCCTGGCTCTGGTACGAAACCGGATACCAGGCTTCTCTGGCCGCGGACAGCGGGAAACAGCCCGGCCTGGATCATTTCGAGTACCTCTACAGCCTCGCTCTCGATGCGGACAGCCGCGGCTTAAGCCTTGCCGCCTTTCTCGATGAGCTTGCCCCCCTCATGGGAAGTACCGAAAAGATGGAAAGCGAAGCTATAGCCGGGGGAAAAAATGCGGTCAGCTTTATGACGGTTCATAAAAGCAAGGGCCTCGAATTCCCGGTAGTTATCCTGCCCTTCTCGGAAAGCCCCGGCATGGGGGAACGGAACAGCAAACCCTGGTACCGTCATCCCGAATACGGCCCCGCGGTGAATTTCAAGTCCGATACGGCCCGGCGGAAGGAAAGCGCGATAAACTACTTCTGGAACATCATCAACGAAGAGAATAAAAAGAAAGAAGCCGCAGAACTCAAACGCCTCTTTTATGTGGCCGCCACCAGGGCCATGAAAAAGCTTATCATATTCGGCGTAGAACATCCCCGTTCATCACAGAGCTTCATGGGGCTGCTGGAAGCCGGTTTTGCCGCGAAGCCGGATATTCCCCACTGCAAACGCAAGTCTTACAATCTGCCTTTCCTGAAAACGTACCCCAGGGCCCTGTCTCTTCTCCGTTCAAACGTAAAGGCCATCGGAAAAGGAATGGAAGCCGGCAGCTTAAAAGCTCCAACAGGCGCCTTCACGCCGAAGGAGCCTTCCGTCATCCGCACCAGCCCCAGCGCCCTGCAGGAAGCCGCGGCGGGAGGGGAAAGCCATCCGGAGCAGCTCCGCGGTTCAGAACTTCCCGATTTCCGCTGTGAATCCCTGCTCAAGGGGGATCTCCATCTCCTTTTCGGAACCCTCTGCCACCGGGCCATTGAGATCCTTTTTGATCCTGAATTTCCCCCTGAGGCAAAACGGGATCGCGTGGAACGGGAGGCTGCCTCCCTTTTCGGGAATGCAGGACTGGGCGGCACGGTTTCTCTTTTGGCTGAGGAAGCTTTTACGAAGGCGGAAGACTTCCTGAAAAGCGAAACCGGACGGCAAGCCTCCGCGTCTTTGCGCCGGGCAAGCGAGTTCGCATTCCGTCTGCCCCTGAAAAACGGCGCAACATCGATCCTTGTCAAAGGGATCATGGATCTGATCTTTGAAGATTCAGGCCATTGCATCATCGTGGACTTCAAAACCGACCGCTACAGAGACCCGGAACTTCACCGGATCCAGCTTGCCGCATACCGGGCGGCCTCTCCGGCTTTTTCGGACCTGGAACCCAGGATCTTTCTTTGCTACCTGCGCGATTTAAGTTTTCTGGAATGCAAGAAACTGACTGAAGAGGATCTCTTTTATCCGGGAATACCGGGGAGAACATAAACCTGCCTGAATGTCCGGGGAGGGAATAAAAAAAGCGCAGAGAGAGAAGGTAATGAAAGGCTCGTCGCATAACATAACCGCCGGATGAATACAAGCTGTCAAGCAAAACAACGCGGTACGTTCTCTCTGCGCTATAATTCCGTATTCGGACTGCAAACAGCGGCCTTCTTGTGTCCGGGCCGTATACTGTTTGCATTTCCATATACTAAATATGACTATTTTTTGACAAAAAGGCAATAGTTTACTGAAAAAATAATGATAAAAAACATCAGGTAATTTGTTTGCAGCCCAAAAATCATGCTCACTGTTAAAAATCATGCTCACTTGAAGGAAACGGCCCGGAGAGATAGAGTAAAGCCATGTTCCGTTACTGCCCTTCCTGCGCCTCCCAAAATATCCGTTTTGAACGGGAAAAGGTGTTCCGCTGCCCCGACTGCGGCTTTACCTACTATCACAATATTGCCGCCGCTACCGGCTGCGTGATACAGGCCGGGGGGAAAGTCCTGTTTCTCGTCCGGGGCAAGGAGCCTGCAAAAGGCAGGCTGGATCTGCCGGGGGGCTTTGTGGATAGGGGCGAAGGGGCGCTGGAGGGTCTGCGCCGGGAACTGCGGGAAGAGATAGGCTGGGAGCCGCCCGGAGACGCAAAGCTTGAACTATTTGCCAGTTTCCCCAATGTGTATCCCTACAAGGGCATCGTATACCAAACTTGTGATCTTTTTTTTACCGTGGAAGCGCCCGGATTAAGAGAAGAAGATTTCCGGCTGGAGGCCGCCGAGATCGGGGGCCTGCGTTTTGCAGACCCAAGAGAGATAAAAAGCGAAGAGCTGGCCTTTGATTCCACCCGGCGGGCGGTGGAGGCCTTTTTAAAGTACCGTAGATGATTGGAAGGCGGGGTCCATACCCCGGGGTTCTTCGTTCCCGGAATTTCTAATTTCCCTGGAGTTTTGTTACCAGATCCAGCAGCTCATCCGACTTGCCGCGAAGCGCGTGAAGCTCTTCATCCACCTCGTTGACCAGTTTTTCATTCTCCGAAGCAATGCCGGAAACCTCATTCACCAGGGCGGTAACTTCGCTGGAGGAGGAGGACTGTTCATCAACAGATGCGGCGATGGACTGAACCTGCATCATGACGTCTTTTACGGTATTCTGGGCTTCCGTCAGGGACACTACGGTTTTTTCCGAAAGAGCCGTTACCTGGGCAATGGAGTTGACCGCAGTATCCATGCTTGTTATGTTGATCTCCGCCAATTTCTGCATGTCCTTGATGCTGCCCTCCACTTCCTGGGCCGCTGACTTGGTTTTTTCCGCCAGGGCCCGCACTTCTCCCGCTACAACGGCAAAACCCCTGCCCGCTTCTCCCGCATGGGCGGCCTCTATCGAGGCATTCATTGCCAGAAGGTTGATCTGGGCGGCAATATCGGAGATAACCTTCATGATATCCCCGATGGAATTGGACTGTTCCCCCAGCTTGTGTACATTTTCCGTCAGGCTCTGGGCAATATTGTGCATATTTTCTATGGCCTTGCCCGATTCCCGTACCATGCCGACTGAGACCTCCACCTTTTCGTTGGATATTCGGGACTGACCGGCCGCGGTTTCGGCGCTTTGCGCAATGTACAGCACCCCGGCACTCAGATGCTCTATGGACGCAAGAATGCCCCGGATCCTTTCGGCCTGGTTGAGGCTCCCGTCCTTTACACCCGCAGAACTGTGTGAAATACTGGTGACTCCTTCTTCTACTTCACGGGAAACGGTTCCCACCTGACTTGCAACTTCCAGGATGGTAGCGCTGGCTTTCCGGGCTTCCTCCGCCTGGGAACGGGCTTCCGTTTCCTTGATCTGGGCAGTATTGAGACTGGAACTAAGGCTCCGGGCCATATCCATAAAGGCCCGCTGAAGATGGGAAATTTCATCCTTTCCAAGGGCGTTGAGACTGGTATCAAGATTTCCTGAGGCCAACTGCCGGGCCGCGCTGACAGTTTCCTTGAGAGGCTTGCTGATCGAACGCAGAATAAGTATGCAGAGCATCAATATCAGAACAAGGAGAATTCCGACACTGAGACCTATGACGGCCATCCGGTGAAAAAGACTTTTTGAGAGCTCTTCCCTCAACTCCGCCTGGTGTGCATCAATGTTATCAATGTAGATACCGGTAGAGATCCAGATATCCGTACCGGGAATGTACTCCACATAGGCGAGTTTGGGAGCGTCCTGCATGTTTCCGCTGGGTCCCGGTTTGGGGAAGGTAAAGGAAACAAAACCGCCGCCTTTCCGGGCGTTTTCATAGAGATCCCGTACATAGTAGATCCCGTTCTTGTCCGCAGTGTTACCCAGATCCTCTCCTTCCCGCTGGGGCAGGGTGGGGTGCATAAAGATAACCGTTCCTATATAGGTATAGTAGTATCCGGACTGATCTTCTTCAAAACGGTAGTCCTTGATATAGGAACTGATGATATCGTGCTGTTCCTGCCGGCCAGAAACCCCATCCAGGGCCCGGCTCAGGGCTACGGCCATGGTTTGAGTGCCCAGCCGTATCTTTTCCTCCTGGCCTTCAAGCATTACCTTTGCGGCATCGGCAATACCTTCCTCGTTAATCTGAACGGCAGTTATATAGGTAATTACCACGAGAGCGGTAATGGATAAAGCCAGAATTAAAATCATACCGATGATACGGATACTTATGGAGATATTACGCAGCATAGAAGGCTCCCTCTCGCAAGGATAACATATTTTGAAGAATATTACAGAGGCTCAGCCGGGAAAGTAATGTACTTTCACCACGGCAATCCAGGCTCATGATTCTTCTTTATTCGCAGTGGGGTCTAATACCCAAGATCATGCCTGCGCATGGGAGCTTTAGGGTGAGGAGCTTCATTCTTTTGCGGCGGAAGGCCATTTGCGGTTGAATTCCGCAAGGCCGCTGTATATCCCGGTAAGGGCCTCGTAGGTCTTGTTGAAGAGGCCGTAGAGATCTCTGTAACGCGGCCCCTGTGCAGGATCAGGCTCTATCGTGTCCAGCAGGGGGTTAAACTGCCGGATCACGGAAAAGTCCCTGAAGGCGCCTATGCCTACTCCCCCGCAGATTGCCGCTCCAAGGCTTGTGGCTTCTTTGGTGTATTTGGGAACGACGAGGCGTTTCTGCCATATATCCGACAGTATCCTCAGCCATGCCTTGCCTTTGGCCCCGCCGCCTATCATGATCATTTCGTCAATTTTTCCGCGGGGAGCGCCTTTCTCCACGATGTCCAGAATCACCTTGAGGTTGAAACCGACTCCTTCAAGCACCGAGCGGGAAAGGTCTCCTTTGCCGGTGGTTATTGAGAGGCCCACAAAAGCGCCCCGGGCGGAATGGTTCCAGCGGGGGGAGCGTTCACCCAGAAGATAGGGAAGGTAGAGGAGGCCTCCCGATCCGGCGGGAGAGGCCGCGGCCCCTTCGTCGATCAGCTTGTAGGGATTGATTCCCTTTTTTTCAGCTTCTGCGATTTCTCCACCGCAGAGGGTGTTTTTGTACCAGTTATAGGAATAGGCCGCAGCCTGCATGGTTCCGCAGGGAGTGTAGAGTTTTGAATCCAGATGTACCCAGGTAAAGCTGCGCATTTCAGGATCGTAGACAGGCTCCCTGCTGGCAAGCGAAATCCAGGAAGAGGAACCAAGTACATTGTACGCATTTCCTTCACTCACCACCCCGGCGCCCACGCAGGCGCAGCTACCGTCCCCGCCGCCTGCAATCACCGGAGTTCCCTCCAGAAGACCGGTTTCCCCGGCCGCCTGAGCACTGACGGTTCCGGCTTTTGCCGTGGAGGGCAGGACTTCGGGGAGCATGGAGAGGGGTATGCCAAGGGCATCCAGAATACTTTTGTCCCATTCTTTTTTCTTTAGATCAAATAGATTGGTTCCCGATGCGTCACTATAATCGCTTACGATATTTCCTGTAAGCCGGAGTATGATGTAATCCTTTGCATGGATCATCTTTCCGGTACGTTTGAAGATTTCGTTTTCGTGATCCCGTACCCAGAGGAGTTTTGCGGCGGAATAGGAGGCGCTGATCCTGTGGCCCGTGGTCTTGTAGACATAGTCCATGCCCAGGGCTTTTACCATGGCCGCTTCCTGTTCGGAAGCTCTGGTATCTGCCCAGATGATGATGTTCCGCAGGGCATTGCCCTGGGCGTCCACAAGGAGGCAGCCCATCATCTGACCGGAGAAGCTCACCGCCGCTACATCCGAGGGGGAAACTTTCGCCTGCTCCAGAAGCCGTTTGGTGGAAACACAGACCGCCTGCCAGAAATCTTCAGGCTTCTGCTCGACAAAACCCGGCCCCGGATAGTAGACCGGGTATTCGTAGAGTACGCCCGCGTCCATTTCCCCGTCCAGAGAAAGGAGAGTGGCCTTGTTGCCGGAGGTTCCCAAATCGTGGGCCAGGATATAGGATGCCATAATCGTTCCTCAAACAAATGTGCATATTGTCATTACATACTATCATTAGATGCTACCATTTCCCGGCCAATCTGTCAAATAAGGTTTAACCTGAGTATTTACTTCTTATGCAGAATCCATATAATGTTATTACATAATGACATGCGACCTTTGGCCGCGGGTGTGAGGATTTGACTGTACGATGCCGTTTAGACGGCTTGTGCATGGAGGAATACATGAAGAAGCTTGCGGCAGCCGGAACGCGTACTTTTTACTTCATCGGAGTAAGTACCGGACAGTCGTCCATCATGAAGGTATTCCCCAAATGGGCCGAATACCTCGGTTTGGATGCGCTTATCGCGGGAATCGATCTGCCCCTCCATGCCCCGGCGGAAGAATACCGGCAGGTAGTAGAATTCATTAAAAACGATCCCCTCTCCCTGGGGGCCCTGGTAACCACCCACAAACTGGATCTCTACAAGGCATGCAGGGATCTTTTTGATTATGCCGATCCTTTTGCGCAAAAACTGAAGGAAGTTTCAAGCCTCTCCAAGAGGGACGGCAAATTCCGGGCCCATGCAAAGGATCCCATCTCTTCCGGAATGGCCCTGGAATCCTTTGTGCCGGCCAATTTCTGGAAGGATCACGGCGGTGAGGCGCTGCTTTTGGGTGCGGGCGGGAGTTCCCTGGCCATGTCCCTCTACTTCTCCCGGGAAAAATTCGGAGAGAACATGCCCAGGCGGATCACTATTGCCAACCGCAGCCTGCCCAGGCTTGAATCGGCAAAGGCGGCTCTTGCCGGCTGTGACAGGCGGATAGAATTTCGTTTTATCCATAATCCCGTCCCGGCGGACAATGACAAATTGGTGGCCGCCCTGCCCTCCTATTCCCTGGTAGTTAACGCTACGGGACTGGGGAAGGATGCTCCCGGTTCACCTACCACCGATGCGGTTTCCTATCCTTCCAATTCTCTTGTGTGGGAGATAAACTACCGGGGAAATCTTATCTTTATGCGGCAGGCCCAGGCCCAGGCAAAGGAAAAGATGCTCCACGTAGAGGACGGATGGAACTATTTTATTTACGGCTGGACTCAGGTTATTGCCGAAGTTTTTAATATTGATATTGACGGGCCTGCCCTGGAGAAACTCAGCAGTATTGCCAAAGGAGAATAATTGATTATGGAAGTACATACACAGTTTGACTGGCAGAAAGGTTTCCTGCTGGATTTTTCCATAAAGAATGGCCTTTCCGGAGGAGCCCCGTCTACAAAACGGGTGCTTTCCCAGATGAAGAACATGTATGCCGATGCGGAAGCCTTTGACAAGGCCGTGGCCTCAGGGGATCCTCTGGTCTACGAATTCTATGAACTGGGAGCGCCTGAATCGGCAGGGGATCTGGCTTTTGGGACTTCCATCGTATATCCGGGTAAAGTAGGGAATGAATATTTTATGACCAAGGGTCATTTTCATACCGTTCTGGAAACAGCCGAAGTGTACTATACTTTTTCCGGTGAAGGCTTCATGCTTATGGAAAATCCGGAGGGGGATGTACAGTTGATCTCCATGATACCGGAGAATGCGGTCTATGTGCCGAAACGTTATGCCCACCGGAGTATCAATACCGGAAAAATTCCGTTGGTATCTTTCTTTACATTTCGCGGCGATGCAGGACATAACTATGCTACCATCGAAACCAAAGGCTGCCGCAAGCTGGTAGTTGAAGGCAGGGACGGCAGGCCCGTAATGATCGATAACCCCCGTTGGCATGAAACATAGTTTCTTTTCTGTCCGCAAAGTAACCGACTTTGTGGACAGACCCTAGTTAAGGAGTAAAGGCGCTTTATGGTACAGGCATTGAGTTCGATAAAGCTCGACAAGAGTATACCGGTTCCCCTGTATTATCAGCTCAAGAAGCAAATCTTGAGTCTTTTCGAAAACGCCTCTCTGCAGGAAGGGGATATACTGCCTCCGGAAAATGAACTTTGTGAAACCCTCAATGTCTCAAGGCCCACCATAAGGCAGGCCTTTAGCGAACTGGCGATGGAAGGCTACCTTGCCCGTTACAAGGGCCGGGGTACATTTGTCTGCAAACCCAAGGTAGAGGAGAAGTTCTTCAACAGGCTCCAGAGCTTTAATGCGGAAATGATTTCCAAGGGCCTTAGTCCAAAAACCGAAGTTCTGGGGCTTGAACGCTTAAACGGCCCCCACGAAGCCAATGAAAGGCTTAATTTGCCCCTGAGCGCCGCCCTTATCCGCCTGTCCAGGCTCCGCTGGGCCAATGATACTCCTCTGGTGTATGTGGAGACCTTTCTGCCCTTTGACCGGTACAGGGCCCTTATGGATGTGGATTTCCGCACTACTTCTCTGTATCAGTCCCTGGACAAGCTCTGCCATGTACGGGTCAACAAGGTGCGCCGGGAGATTGAAGCGGTAAATGCCAGGAAAAAAGAGGCGAAACTGCTCCAGATCGCCCAAAACAAGGCCCTGATCCTGGTAAAAACCGTTGCCTATTCCGGGGACGATCCCCTGCCGGTGGAGTTTTCCATAGCCCGCTACCGGGGAGACCGGAACAAATTCAGCGTTGATATTCTGGGCTATTACCTTTCCTGACAGATGTGATATAATTAAAAATATCTGTTTACCGGTGATGAGGTAATAATCCAATGAAAAATATACAGTTCCGAATCAGTGCGGCTCTGCTGGTGATCTGTATTATCAGTCTGGGCGTCATCGCCATCGTCGGGGTCAGGGAAGCCGGGAAATCCATATACAACCAGGCACTGGGAAAGATTGGGCAGAATACCTGGCGGGAAGCTACCAGAATTTCCGGCTGGCTCGAAAGCAATGCCTGGTATGTTTCCGCAATGGCTATCGCCCTGGGACAGCTCCCCGAACTTTCACCGGAAAAAATACAGACTCTTCTGCAGACATGGCATGAAGCCAACGACCAGTATGCCCATGTATACCTGGGTTTTCCCGACGGGAAGGCTCTCTGGTCAAGCGGCTGGGAGCCTGACTATGATCGCTATAAATCTTATGAAAGAAACTGGTATATCGGCGCCATGGAAAATCCTGACCGGTACTACATAACCGAACCATATATTGACGCCAGAAGCATAGGGTATTTTTCCGCCGATGGCAAACCGGTGCATACTGAAAATTCATACTGCATTACCGTTTCCCGCGTGATTGAGGTGGACGGCAGCATAACCGGCGTAACCGGAGCGGATATCTATATCAATACCCTGAACCAGATTGTTCACTCTACCCAGGTAGGGAATAACAGCTATGCTTTTCTCACCGATGAGAGCGGAGATCTTTTTATTCATCCCCTGTACATGCCCGACGAAAAAACGGGGTTTCAGAATATCAGGATAATTGAAGACGGTGTTTATGCGTCCCTCATGGACATAATTCCCGGAACCACAATTTCCCTGCGCGGAGCCGATGGGATTGCCCGTTTCTACACTTCACAGCTTATCGACAATACGGGCTGGTATTTTTTTACCGCCCTTCCGGTTTCGGAAATTACCGGGCCCATCAACCGGCAGATTGCTTTCTCCATAATAATATTTATCATAGTATTACTGCTGATTGTTTTACTGATGCTCATGACGGAATGGGCGCTTTCCAAGGCCGCAAGAACCGCCTCGGATGAATCCAGGATGAAGACAGAGTTCCTGGCAAACATGAGCCACGAGATCCGCACCCCTCTTAACGGCATTATCGGTTTTACGGAACTTGCCCTGGGCGCAGGAAAACTAAACGAACTTTCCAGGGATTACCTGTGGAAAATAAAAATAAGCGCCACGGGGCTTCTTGATATAATAAACGACATTCTTGATATTTCAAAGATCGAAGCGGGAAAAATAGAGCTTGAATCCATTCCATTCAGCATGCATGATGTATTCAAACAGTGTGAGGTTATCAGCAGTGTCCGTGCCATGAGCAAGGGGATAAACCTTTACTTTTATCTGGACCCCCTTACCCACAGGATGCCTTCCGGAGACCCGACAAAACTCAGGCAGGCGCTTCTCAATCTTCTTTCCAATGCCATTAAATTTACCGACCATGGTACCGTTAAGATGAGGGCTGCCGTCACCGAAGAAACGGAAAGCGAAATTACATTTCGTTTTGAAGTCGAGGATTCGGGAATCGGCATGACCGAAGACCAGATGAAGCATATCTTTGAACCTTTCAGACAGGCCGACAGCAGTACTACCAGAAAATATGGCGGAACAGGGTTGGGCCTTTTCATCACCAAACATATTATAAGCCTCATGGGCGGCGAACTCAATGTGGAAAGCAGTCCCGGCAGGGGAAGTACATTCAGTTTTGTCCTGAAGTTCCCCCTGTCCGGAGAGTCCGATAAAAGCGGAGAAGAGAATAATTATGTCATGTCAATGCAGGAGAGCCCGTCCTTCAGGGGAGATCTGCTGGTTTGCGAAGACAATGAAATGAATCAGGATGTTATACGGGAACATCTGCAGCGCCTGGGATTCAGGGTTCAAATCTGCGGGAATGGCGAGGAAGGGATTAAAGCCGTCCGGGAGAAAATGGAGAAAGGGGAATTTTTCGATCTTATCTTTATGGATATTCACATGCCGGTCATGGACGGGCTTGAGGCGTCAAAAAAACTCTCGGAACTGGGAAACAAGACGCCGGTTATCGCCATGACAGCCAATGTAATGACCCAGGAAAAGGAGATCTATGCAAAACACGGGATGAAAGGTTATCTCAGTAAGCCTTTCCTGGTACAGGAACTGTGGGCCTGTCTTTTGAAATATCTTACGCCTCTGGAAAAACCTGTTTCCGGGGAAGACGGTTCTTCCGTTTGGGACGATGCAGAATCCCCCCGGGGGAAAGGGCTGATTTCCAAACATTCCGCTGTCGATACGGCGTTTCCGTTTCCCCGGAATATTATCGACAGTAATATCGGCATGAGATTGTCGGGAGATCCGAAACTTTATACAAAACTGCTCAGGGATTATAAAAAAAGCAATACCGGTATTTTTGAGGAACTGAACAAATCCATTGCTGACGGTGATATTGTAAAGGCTCACCGCATGGCCCATGGTCTAAAAAGTGTTTCCGGCCTGATTGGAGCATTGCGTGTACAAAATGCCGCTTACGATATTGAAAAAAGCCTTGCGGGCGGCAGGGCGGATTATAGTGAAGTTCAGATGAAGGAACTGGAGACGGCTCTGCAGGATGTGTTTAAGGAGCTGGCCTTAATGTTCGACGAAGAAAAAAAACGGGATACGGAAAATAACATTCTGGACAGGAACCGGGCAATGCTGCTTTTTGAACGTCTTGAGCCGCTTCTTAAAGGCTTAAATCCAAAAAGTCAAAAAATGCTGGACGAAATCCGGGAAACGCTTTCACCCCTGGGAGCGGAAGCGGAAAAATTGATTGATTATATTGATAACTACGAATTCGAAACGGCGTATCGTGTTACACAGGAAATAAAAAACCTGATAATGAGAGAGGATGAACATGGAAAATGAAAAAAAATATTGCATCATGATCGCCGACGACGATAAAGCAAATCTGGATATTCTAAGCAGCATTTTAATGAACGAATACGATCTCCGGATTGTGAGAAACGGTAAAGCCGTGCTGGAGCAGGTAGTGGATAGCCCGCCGGATCTGCTGCTGCTTGATGTGATGATACCCGGTCTTACCGGATTTGAAGTTCTTGCGAATCTTAAGCAGGTAGAGTCAACCCACCATATTCCGGTTATTTTTATTACCAGTCTTAACGGTGAAGATTATGAAGAGAAGGGGCTCAGACTCGGTGCGGTGGATTATATAACCAAGCCTTTTAACCGGGGCATAGCGCTGGCCCGGATCCGTTCCCAGATACAGATTGTACGTTATATCAGGGAAATTGAGAGGCTGGGGATGATCGACGCACTTACGGATATTCCAAACCGCAGAAACTTTGATATCAGGATACGGGAAGAATGGCGGCGTGAAGCCCGTACCGTAAGCAGCCTTTCCATGATGATGGTCGATATTGATTTTTTCAAGCACTACAATGATACCTATGGACATCCCCAGGGAGACATTCTCCTCCGTTCCCTGGCAAGCCTTTTTACCGTTCATCTCAAAAGGCCTTCGGATTTTGTGGCCCGTCTGGGCGGGGAAGAATTCGCCATCCTTCTGCCGGGGGCCAGCAGGGAAGGCGCTGCTGTTATGGCCGAGAAGATTCGGGCGGCAACCGAAGAAATGATAATCCCCGTAGCAGATCAGAAAAAAAACACCAATGTTACAATCAGTATCGGTGTGGCTACGCTTATTCCCGACAAGGATACTCCGGTAGAGGAACTTGTTGAAAAGGCGGATAAAAACCTCTATGCGGCCAAGGCAGCCGGCAGAAACAGGGTCGTGGCCGGCTAAACGCGCCTGAATCCGCAGGCGGATAAAAAATATCCAAAAATACTTGACCCAAGTGTTACCTTATGCTAACATATTCTTAATAGTTATTATAAACTAACAAATGTCCATACTATTCATTCCGGTCTCGATCAACTAAGGAGACAATTATAACGCAAGAAAAAAGCCGGAAAATACAAAAAGGAGGTTTAACAATGGGAAATAATATCGCGCGGAAAACAGGCATGGCCCGGCTATGGGAACTGGCGTCATCAAAAAAAGCGCTGGTGTTTGCCGCCTGTACCCTGTCGGTGCTGGGCATCGCCGTATCGTTCACACCCTTTGTGTCGGTGTACCTTATCATCGGCCAGTTGGTAGCGCATTTTGGGGATTTAAGCGGCATGGACAGATCTCTGGTCATCCGTTACGGATACCTGGCCGCAGGCGGCGCCGCCTCGGCGGTGTTGTTCACTTTTTTCGCCCTCATGTGTTCGCACGTGGCCGCCTTCACTACGCTTTACAGGCTCAAGCTGGATTTTACCCGGCACATCGCATCGCTGCCCATGGGCTTTCACACCGAAAATTCCACCGGCAAGATACGAAAGGTGGTGGACGAAAACATCGAAAAACTGGAAGGGTTCATCGCCCACCAGCTCCCCGACCTGGCCGGTTCCTTCGCTATGCCCGTTATTACCCTGATCATCCTCATGGTTTTTGACTGGCGGCTCGGACTGGCAGGCCTCGTACCCATCATACTCGTCTATTTCATTCAGGCGGCGGGCTTCAGTTCCAAGCCGGCGAAGACCTTCATCACCCATTATCAAGATTCGCTTGAGGACATGAACAACGCCGCCGTGGAGTACATCCGGGGCATTTCGGTTTTGAAGGCTTTTAACCAGACCATCTATTCGTTCCGCAAATTTCACGAAACCATAAAAACCTACGGTAAATTTGTGCGGGACTACACCAACAGTTTTGAGAACCACATGACTCTTTTTATGCTGGTGATAAACCACGTGTACCTGTTTTTGATTCCCGTGATCCTCCTTATTTCCGGGAAGGTAAGCGATTATCCCGCCTTTGCCCTGGCCTCCGTATTCTATCTGATTTTCTCCGTATCCATACCAACGCCCTTCACCAAACTGATGTATGTCGCGCAGCTCGGCAGACAGATAGCCGATGGCATTGAGCGGATGGATCGGGTACTGGATGTGCCGCCTTTGCCGGAAAGCTCCGCACCTAAAACAACCGCCTTCTACGATATCTCTTTTGAAAACGTCAGCTTTAGTTACGATAAAGAAAACGAGGCACCCGCCCTTTCGGAGATTAGCTTTACCGCAAAACAGGGAGAAGTGACGGCGCTGGTGGGGCCCTCGGGGAGCGGTAAGTCTACCATTGCCCACCTTATCCCCCGTTTTTACGATGTAGCCGGCGGGTCAATCAAAATTGGCGGTGTTGATATCCGGGACATGTCAAGCGATTACCTTATGGGGATCGTAAGTTTTGTGTTTCAGGATGTGTTCCTTTTCAAGCAGAGTGTCATGGACAACATCCTCATCGGCAACAGAAATGCTGCCCGCAGCGAAGTCATTGCCGCGGCAAAGGCCGCCCAGTGCCATGACTTTATCGAAAAACTGCCGTCGCTCTACGATACGGTGATCGGTACCAAAAACATCCACCTTTCCGGGGGAGAGCGGCAGCGGCTGGTCATTGCCCGGGCCATTTTGAAAAACGCCCCCATCATCGTGCTGGACGAGGCGACCGCTTTTGCCGACCCCGAGAACGAACAGAAAATCCAGAGGGCCTTTGAGGAACTGATGAAAAACAAAACCGTCATCATCATTGCCCACCGGCTTTCCACAGTCCGTGGAGCGGACAAGATTGTGGTGGTGGATCAGGGCAGGATCGCAGAGGAAGGCCGGCACGATGATCTGGTAAAAGCCGGAGGCCGCTACAGCCGCATGTGGGAACGGTACACGGGAACCATGAACTGGACTCTTACCAATAAAACTTTCACACGTGAAAGTTTCTTAAAGGAGAATGATAATGTTCGCAATTAAGAAAACCCTCGCCCTGTCGGAAACGGGCTGGCACGATTTTAAACGGGCCGTCTTTGCCTGTGTGCTCTCCAATCTCTGCCTTTTTTTGCCCTTCATCATTATCATCCAGACCATTGTTACCCTCCTTGATCCCCTGATGTCAGGCGGGACACTGGACACACAGAAACTGTTGCTGCTGCTGGCAGCCGGATGCGCGGCCGCGCTGCTCTATTTCTTTGTCTACCGTAACGAATACCGGAAAACCTATACCACCGCGTACAACGAGTCCGCGAAGATCCGCATTGAGGCCGCCGAACATATCCGCAAGCTGCCATTAAGTTTTTTCAACAACAAGGATCTTTCGGAGCTGACCGCCAACATAATGGCCGATTGTACCAGCGTTGAGCATACCATGAGCCATGTCGTACCGGGTCTGCTTTCGGTGATCATCACCTCCGCGCTGATTACGGTGGTACTCTGCTTTTACGAGTGGCGTATGGCCCTCTCGCTTTTTGCGGCCCTCCCCATTGCCCTCTGCATTATCCTGCTCACCCGCACACTGCAGGCGAAATTCGGGGAACGCCATGTAATCGCCAAAATGAATGTATCCGGCCAGGTTCAGGAATACCTGGAGGGCATCAAGGTGGTTAAGTCCTTTGGACTCTCAGGTGAAAAATCAAAAGCCCTGGAATCCGCCCTGCGGAACATGATGTGGGAGGCCATTAAATTTGAAGGCCTCGCCGGAATTTTCGTTACCCTTGCTTCCATAATTTTGCAAGCCGGTATGGGCCTGGTGATTCTTGTGGGCGTAACACTGCTCAGCGGCGGAAGCCTCGACCCCATCCGGTTTTTGATGTTCGTCATCATCTCCGCGAAAATCTATTCGCCTCTTTTGGTGTTACTTACCCTGCTGCCGGAATTTTTCTATATGCTGGTTTCCACCGCCCGCCTGCAGCGGCTGCGTAAAGAAAAATCCATGACCGGCGATGAAAACATAAGTCTTCAGAATTATGATATAGAACTGCAGGGCGTCAGCTTTGCCTATGGCGGCGAGGAAGTCATAAAAGATATTTCACTGAAAATTCCGCAAAACAGCATGACCGCTTTGGTGGGGCCCTCAGGCAGCGGCAAGAGTACCCTTTCCCGGCTCATTCCCCGGTTTTGGGACCTAAAGGAGGGGAGAATCCTCATCGGCGGCAGGAACATCAGGGACATTGATCCTGAGCGGCTTTTGAGTTACATGAGTTTTGTGTTTCAGGACGTGGTGCTTTTCAACGATACGGTGATGAACAATATCCGCATCGGCAAACACGATGCCGCCGACGAGGAAGTGTTCGCCGCCGCAAAACTTGCCCGCTGCGACGAGTTCGCCGCCGCCCTGCCCCAGGGCTACGAAACCGTGATAGGGGAAAACGGTTCCACCCTGTCCGGCGGGGAGCGGCAGCGTGTTTCCATTGCCCGGGCCCTGCTCAAGAATGCCCCTATCGTGCTCCTTGACGAAGCCACCGCCAGTCTTGATCCGGAGAACGAGGGCCTTATACAGGAAGCGATCTCGGAGCTTGTAAAAAGCCGTACCATCATCGTCATTGCCCACCGCCTGCGTACCGTCATGGGCGCCGACAAGATCGCAGTGCTTGAAAACGGACGGCTGGTTGAGGAAGGGAGAGGCGGTGAACTACTGGCGAAGAAGGGACTCTTCGCAAGATTGTACAACATACAGCAGGAAAGCCTCGGATGGACAGTGGGAAAATAAGAGAGCCGGAACTTTGGGAACTGCGCAGATCCTTACACCTTAATTTGTACTCCGGGGATCGGCGCGCCTTGAATGTTTTAGTTCAAATGCCTTTCCAGCCACTCAAGGGTATCCCGGTACACTTCTTCCCTGTTGGCTTCGTTGAGCATCTCGTGGCGGCCGCCCTTGTAGAGTTTGAGGCTGACGTCTTTTACGCCTGCCTCCTTTACCGACCGGTATACCTTCTCCACACCCTTGCCGTAATCGCCTACAGGATCTTCATCGCCAGCAAAAAAATAAACCGGAAGATCTTTGGGAATTTGCAAAGGCCATGCCGGGCTGCCGATTTCTTTTAAGCCATTGAACATATCGTAATAGGCTCCGGCAGTAAACACAAAGCCGCAGTTTTCATCATTTGCATAATCAATACAAACCTGGTCAACGGTAGAAAGCCAGGCACAGTGGTTTACCGGGTTTTTTATCCGTTTGTTGTAGGACCCCATCGAAAGATTGTAGATAAAATAAGCGGGAGAGCGCGGGCCCTTCAGTTTTTTCTGAATGGACGAAAGAAGGCTGGCTACACCCAGCGCGGGGTTCGGGCCCATGGTACCGCTCAGAATGCAGCCCGAAAGACCCTCTCCGTAACGGGTGATATAGGAACGGGCCAGGAAAGACCCCATGCTGTGGCCCAGCAAAAATACCGGAAGCCCCGGATAGCGGCCGCTTGCTTCATCCATAAGGGCCTTCATGTCCTTGAGAACACATTCCCAGCCGTCCTTCTCCGCGAAGAAACCCTTGAGCGCCGCATGGGATCCGTGGCCTGCATGATCCTCCGCACAAACCACATAACCCTTGTTGGCCAAGAAACTTGCAAAGTCTTTATAACGGGATGAATATTCCCCCATGCCGTGTGCAATCTGCAGCACCGCCTTGGGTTTGGAACCCTGCCAGAGCTGGGAGAATATTTCTCCTTCTCCGCTTGAAGCCTTGCGCATCCATGTTTTGTTTTCGATCATGTTATTTCTCCTTCGTATCAATAATAGGGTTCTCCGTTGCCGATAATTCCACCGTGACAGAGAAAGCCGGTCTCCATCATTATCCCTTTACGCCTCCCTCGGTGAGTCCCGCCACAATATATTTCTGCCCAACGGCAAAGATCGCCATAGTGGGAATAAGGGCAACAATAATACCCGCGCTCATCACGTCCCAGCTGATTCCCGCTTTTGATATAAAGGAATTCAGGGCTACGGGAACCGTAAGTTTTATATCGGTAGAAAGCAGCATTACTGCCAGAAAGAGTTCGTTCCAGACATTGACAAAGGCGAAGCTGAAAATTGCCACGAGGCCCGGCAGGCTGACGGGAAGGATCACCCGGAAAAGGGCGCTCAGGGGATCGCAGCCGTCGATGAGGGCCGCTTCTTCAATTGATGCGGGAATATGATCAAAAAAACTTTTGGCCATTATAGCGCCGAAGGCTACAGTAGTAGCCGAATAGATTATGGCCAATACAAGCCGGTTATTGGTAAGATGAAGCTTTGTCAGCGTGAAGAAGAGGGGTGCCATAAGGATAAAAGTAGGCACCATCTGTGTAAAATAGAGTACAAGAAGGAGACCCTGAATCCGGCGCATCGTGCGTAGCCGGGAGAGGGCAAAACCCGCCAACACACTCACGATAAGCCCGCCTCCCGCGGCACAGAGGGAGATCCACAGCGAATTCAAAAAATAGGATCCAAAACGGGCAAAGCCGAAAAGTTTCCGGTAGCCTTCCAGACTTATATAGGAAGGAATGTAACGCAGGGGAAAGGTAAAAATTTCTTGGGAAGGCTTGATCGAAGTAATAAAGATCCAGAAAAGGGGGAGGATGGCAAAGGCCAGAAACAGTGCGAGGGCAATGAAACGGAAACAGGCGGCAATGTTCCGCGTGAGCCTGCGAGGTATATGTATCACAGTACCAACTCCTTTCGGGCGACAATACGCAGATAGAAAAAGGCAAAGATAAAGAGAATCGAAATGATGATAAAACCCACTGCCGATCCCTGGCCGTAATCATAGTTTTTGGTTATCTTGTTGATCATCTCGGTGGCGAAAATGTTGGTGGCATTGGCAGGCCCTCCTCCTGTCATGCCGTAAATTACATCGGGAAAATTCATAATCCACATCAAGCGTAAAAGTATGGTAGTGGTAATGGTAGACTGAATGTAGGGAATGGTTATCCAAAAAAGTTGCCGTACTTTTCCGGCGCCGTCAATTTCCGCAGATTCGTAGAGTTCCCGCGGAACGGACTGCAGGGCAGCCAGCAGCATTATTGCAAAGAAAGGGATACCGTACCAGATATTGGCAACAATAACAGAGAATATGGCTATACCGGGATTGGAAAGAAAACCGACAGGACTTTTAAGGATACCAATTCTGATAAAAATATCATTTATCACCCCAAACTGCCCATTGAAGAGCCATGCCCAGACAAGGCCGATGGCAAAACCGGAAAGAGCCCAAGTATAGAATACAAAACCGGTAAAGACGCCCCGCCCCCTGAAAGGCCTGCGGAGAAGCAGCGCAAGGGTAAAACCCAGGATGAACTGGCCTGCCAGAGAAACGGACACCCACACGGCAGTGTTCATCAGTATCTGGACAAATTTGATGTTGGGATTGGTAATGATGACAGCAAAATTATCCAGCCCGTTAAAACCCTTCTGGGAGATATTAAACATGGTATAACGAGTGAATGCGGTGAGCATGCCCTGTACGATGGGATAATAAATAAAGAGGAGGAGGAGTACGCTCATGGGAATAAAGAGCCACAGATATGCACGAGCCGCCGAAGACGGCGTCCCGATTTCCTTACGCACCCGTCCTCCCAGGGAGAACCTTCGTCCGCTTTCGCTTGCCTGACGGAGGGTTCCGGTTTGTTTCTTCACAGAACGTTTTACTTCCAGTAATCCGACCAGGCTTTAGCGGCCTGTTCCGGGGTAGTCTGTCCCAGAAGGGTGGATTGCATGTACTGTTCCTGGATCTGGGACCAGCCGGGGAATTTTTCCGAAGCATAGGGATACTTTACAAAGGTAAATTTTCCCGGTGTATTGAGTTCCGTCTGCCACGCCTGATATACGCCGCTTGAGAAGTAGGGATCGCTGGTGTATGAAGTAGAATGGATGGGCAGGGCGCCGTAGGCTTTACAGAAGGCGGAATTCTGCTGGTACGAAGAAAGCCAAGCGATGAATTCCCAGGAAGCTTCCTTGTTTTTTGCATAGGCAGGAATACTGTAACCGGCATAGCCATTATCAATGCACACCGTTCCGCTCTTACCCAGAGGCATGGGAACTACCGTGTACTGATCCCGCGTGAGATGCTCATCCAGCAGGGGAACCGTATCGGGATCCTGCACCAGAATGGGAGTAACGCCGGAAACAAAGGCATTGATCTGCTCGTTGAAACCCCAGTTTACAGAATCGGAAGGGGTCGCATTCTTGAAGAGATCCACATAGGCCTTGAGGGCCGTCAGGAATTCCGGGCTGTCATAGATGCTGGAACCGTTCTTTAACTTATAGAGGTTGGCGGGATCCACATTGCGGACATCGGAAACGATGAGAGGATCCGTGGATTTGAAGGGATTCCCCTTACCCCGCAAGGTAAAGCCGTACTGATTTGCGGAAGGATTGGTGATCTGCTTGGACATGACATAAAGTTCATCCAGGGTAGCCGGAGTTCTGTTGACGCCCAGCTTTGCAAGAACATCGGTTCTGAGGAAGAGGGCCTTGACCATGAACCATTGGGGGATCAGGTAGGGCTTGCCTCCCGCCTCATTAGCCGCTTCGATGGCAGCGGAGAGCAGAGTCCCTTTTTCATTCCATTTGTCCAGATAGGGAGTAAGATCGGTAAGCCAGCCGTTGGTTACATAGGTACTGGCTGTGAGATCCCGGACTTCCACCACATCCAGAGGCTCTTTGGCATTGAGGCTCATGGCAAGGCGATTATCCGCCTGTTCGTAGGGTGGTGAAATGAGGTTGATGGTCACATTGGGGTGGCTCTTCTCGTACTCGGCGATCATGCCCCTGAGTACTTCGGTTCTGCCGGGACTGGTCATGACTTCAAGGAAGTTGAGTTCGATCTTCCCCGAAGTATCCTTTTTGCCCGCGGCAAAGAGTGCGCCCGCCGCCAGACAGACGGCAAGCATGACAATTAATAGTTTTTTCATCGCATTTCCTCCATATTGGAAATTATTCTACTTTTTGGGATTTTTGTCCATAAATTTAACAGAAGACAGGTGTAAAAAATGGCTTATTCCGCTTATGGTTAATCCTCATTGCGCCGGGCATCTTTGGCTGTGTCAAAACCAAATTACCGTGAAGCGGGGGGACAGGCCGG
>JAIRNJ010000128.1 GCA_031258115.1 Treponema sp.
GGATTGCTCATATCTGGTTATAGTTCCTCATGTGGTTCCCAACAGTCCTCCCCTGCATAAAGCGCCGTATATTTTTTATGTATATGATAGTTTTAAATTTCCCGGCCCCTTTGTCCCCGATGCGGCTGTTGAAATCGACAGCGTAATGGACAAAAAAACCGCTATGCTGGACTGCCACGCTTCCCAGGTCTACGAATGGCTGCCCTTTGCCGGATCGTACACCGCCGAGGTCCCGCCGGAAAATGAACCTGCGGCCCGTTTGGTCTGGCTAAAAACATATTTAGAAAAACGGGAACCTGTCATAACGGAGTCTTATAGGGAAATTCTGGAGGAACGCTACGGAAAAGAGGAGGGCCTTAAGATCAGGTATTGCGAAGCTTTCCAGCTTTGCGAGTATGGAGCGCAGGGGAATATCAAACAAATTCGGAAATTGTTCCCCCTCTGAGACGCCGGATCTCCCTGTAACCGGACACAGCCCCACGAAATGCCTCAAATAGAAATGTTACCGAAAGCCCCCTGACGCCGGACGGGGATATGGTGTATCATTAAGTATGTTTACGGAGGAAGGAGGCAATAATGCTGATAAAAAAGATAAGAAAACTCTATGATATTGATCCAAAATCATGGGAACACCCGGCTGATAAAGCGGCCTTAAGCGCTTTAAAACAGTTAAGAGGAATAGACGAGCTTGTAAAACTGCTGGTATCGGTTACGACCGAGCGTTCTCTTAAACTCATGGTATTATCTTCGTCCGTCAAGGTTTCTCAAAATCAGTATCCTAAATTATACAGGATTTTACATGATATTGTGGATACCTTTGACTGGAACTATACGCCTAATTTGTTTGTTACACAAAGTCCCTTTTGGAACGCGGGGGTAATAGGCGTAAAGGAACCGTTTATTATCATTAACAGCCCGATGATAAAACACTTTGACGAGAAGGAAATAACCGCAGTGATAGCCCACGAAATGGGACATATTATGAGCGGCCATGCGCTCTATAAAACCCTGATATGGCTGTTAACAAAGGTTTCATTAAATGTAATTCCCATGGCGTCATTGCTGATCACGCCGATAATGGCAGCCCTGTATGAATGGGATCGAAAAAGTGAATTAACCGCCGACAGGGCCGAACTGCTGGCTGTCCAGGAACCGGGTCCCAGTTATAATATACTTATGAAGCTGGCGGGGGCTGACGATCTGTCGGAAGTAAATCTCAATGACTTTTTTGCGCAGGCCCAGGAATATGAAAATCAAAAAACCTTACTGGACGGTGTTCATAAAATACTAAATCAACTGTGGGCTTCACATCCCTTCCCGGTAATCAGGCTGAGGGAATTAAAAACCTGGGAATTATCCGGTTATTATCAAAGCATATTGGATGGAAATTATTTAAAAAGGGGTCTGTACCGGGAGAATGCTGGAGACGATATTAAGGCCGGATATGAATACTACAAAGACACCTGGAAAAACAAAGACGACACCATATCAAAAGTCGCCTTTGATGTCAGCGAGGAACTTGGAAAGGTTGCGGAAGGGCTGGGAAAAGCCGCTGAAGGAATAGGGGGAACCATAAAGGATATGTTTGGAAAATAATTGCCGGGGGACAGATAGGGGATGTACTTTCTCAGAGCTGTTTGATTCGTGGCGAGGGTTTCATACCCCGGAGCTTGCTCCTGGGTTCTTCATGAAAAACCCCTTCAAGAAGAAATTACAAAATCGCATTGACTTTTTTGGATCATGACTATAATCTTCTTCAATAAGTTGAGGCTGTTCCAAAACTTCAGTTTTTGGAACAACTTCCTTAGATTCAGTTTATATAAACTATTGTACTGCGCGGCGGGGATGAATATGAGCTATGTTGATGAATTGTTCAGTCTAAAGGGTAAGGTTGCCCTCGTTACGGGCGGCGGCCGGGGCATAGGCCAGGTTGTCGCGATAGGTCTTGCCAAAGCCGGGGCGGAAATCGCCCTTATTTCCCGTACCGGCTCTGATGAGACCGTCAAGAAAATACAGGCCGAAGGCGGCAATGCCTACAGCCTCATCGCCGATGTCACCAGCGAAAAGGCCGTCGACGCCGCGCTGGCCGGGATTCTATCGCGGTCAAAGTCCCTTGATGTGGTCTTTAATAACGCAGGTGTCTGCATTCACAAGGATACCCTTGAAGCCGGCATAGACGAATGGCGTGAGGTGCTGGACATAAACCTCACCGGGGAATACATCGTGGCGCGGGCGGCCGGCCGCATCATGATTGAGCGGAAGATAAAGGGAAGCATCATCAACATGGCATCCATGTCCGGTTCCATTGTGAATGTACCCCAGTGGCAGGCTTCGTACAACGCGTCCAAGGCCGGCATCATACACATGACCCGTTCCCTGGCCGTCGAATGGGCGGGGTACGGCATACGGGTGAACAGCCTTTCGCCCGGGTATATCGCCACCCCCATGAGTGTGGATACGCCGCAGGAATTAAAAGACGCCTGGATACCCCTCATTCCCTTTCACCGCATGGGCAAGCCCGAAGAGCTGATAGGCGCAGTTCTGTACCTTGCCGCGGGCAGCTCCGGCTATACATCGGGAAGCGACCTCATCGTGGACGGCGCCTATGTGTGCATGTAGGATATTCCTGGCCACATGAGATGCTTTGAAAATGGGGCTTAGGTATGCGTGTGTTCCGAATACTCTCCCGTACCCGAATGGATTCCCTGTCTCAAAGGCCCGGATCCTTTGTCTTTGGCGGCTTTCCGGCATGCCAAAAAAGGGCTATATTTGAAGGTAGGAGTTGAATATGGAGACGGCGCAGACGATACCGGAGTGGAAAGAAACCTCGGACAGGATTTGGGCAATGATGAAGGAAACCGCCCGTCAAATGGAAGATACCGACAGACTGATGAAGGAAACCGCCCGCCAAATGGAATATACCGACAGGCGGATGAAGGAAACCGACAGGCGGCTCGGAGAACTGACCAACCGCTTCGGCGATATGGTTGAATCTATGGTTCTGCCAAACCTTGTGGCAAAATTTGAGGACCTTAATTTTACTTTTACCAAGGCAAACCGTACCGAAATTAAGGACAAAGAACATAACATATTTACGGAAGTTGACGCTTTGCTGGAGAACGGCGACAAGGTGATGGCTGTCGAGATTAAAACCAAGCCTGCTATTGATGACATAAACGACCATATTGAGCGGATGGAAAAATTGCGCGTGTATGCGGATTTACACGGTGATAAACGGGTATATCTGGGCGCTATGGCGGGAGTGGTTTTTGGGGAGGGTGAAAAGATCTATGCCCTGAAGAGAGGCTTTTATGTAATTGAGCCGTCCGGGGAAACATTTAAGATTACCGAACCAAAAGATAAATATCGTCCCCGCGAATGGTAATTGCCGGTTTTGTCTGTATCGCACGCATGGCCCGAAATGCGGCGGTTTCCTCCCAGGGCGCCGGTGTTTTCTTTCAATCATCAAAAACAACCGGA
>JAIRNJ010000136.1 GCA_031258115.1 Treponema sp.
CGGCCTTCTCGGGCATCATCATGGTGACCTACAGCCGGGACGAAGCCTGAAGGCTCTGCAATTCCATAGCCGTACTCCTTTTGCGGTAACTCTGAAGGGCAGCAAAAATTCACAAGCGCAACAGGCCTGTTCCAAGGGTTTTTTCAGAACAAGTCCACTACTTCCCTATTTTACGGTTTTCTGGTACTATGCTGAAAGTAGAGCCTTTCCCAAAAGCTGAAGTTTTGGGAAAGCCTCAGTATTCCGGCCCTATAGCTCAATGGATAGAGCCCAGGCCTTCTAAGCCTGTCATGATGGTTCGATTCCGTCTAGGGTCAGAGGCATTCCCAAAAAAATGAGTTTTGGGAATGGCCCGTCAGAAAGAATGATTAAAATTTTACATACTGCCGATCTCCACCTGGGGAAGAGTCTTCACGATCAGAGCCTTGCCGAAGATCAGGCCCATGTTCTCAAACAGCTCGCGGAGATTCTCGAAGCACAGGAATTCCACGCCCTCATCATTGCCGGGGATGTGTATGACAGGTCGATACCTTCCCCGGAGGCGGTGGGCCTTTTTTCGGCTTTTCTTGCGGACATAAAAAAGCTCAAGAATGTCCCCGAGCTTCTGGTCATTCCGGGTAACCACGATTCGGCAATACGGCTGGGTTACGGCAAGGAGCTCTTCAGGGGCCTGGGGATCCATTTTGTATGCGATACGGAAGAGGCTTTCAGGCCCGCGGCTGTCCTTCGGGGGAGTGAGGGGGACAGTTGCGCCTGTTTTCTGCTGCCTTTTCTGGGCGCCGGCAGTCTCAAAAACGATGAGGGAGAAGTTCTGCGCAGTCAGGCGGAACTGGCCGCGGAGGCGGCAAAGAGGCTTGATGCGGCGCAAAAAGAATGCAGGGCCCGGGGCGTCTCCTACGCCATTCTTGCGGCCCATCTCTTTGCCGGGGGAGGAAGGGAGTCGGACTCGGAGAGGATCTTTCTCGGCGGGGCTGAACAGGTGGACATGGGGATGTTTTCCGGGTTTGACTATGCGGCCCTGGGGCACCTGCACCGTTTTCAGAAGGCCGGCGTAAAAGAGGGCGGAACCTTTGCCTGGTATTCGGGAAGTCCCCTCGCCTACTCCTTTGATGAAGCCGGCGGCAAAAAATGTTTTATTTCGCTTACGCTGGAGAGGGGGGAAGTCAAAGTAGACAGTATTCCTGTACAAGCCCTGCGTAACATGAGGAGGCTTGAAGGAAATTTCCGCCGTTTCATGACAGAACCTCTGCAGGATGAAGAACTTAAAGCGGCAAAAAACGATTACCTTGAAATTACCCTTACGGGAAATGAACTCACGGAAAACGCCCTTTCGGTACTAAAAATGCGTTTCCCTTATCTTCTCTCCGTTCATCAGGAGGCGGCCCTTTCATCCCTGCAAAGCGGAAAAGACAGGACTTTAAATGAAGAGGGGGCCGGGCGCAGGGATATTGCGGCGGACTTCAAAGATTTTCTTGCGGAGCTTTACGGGGAAGCGGAAGAAGATAAAGTAAAACTTTTTAACGAAACATATACGGAAGCCGCCGGGGCCGCGGAAATACAGCATGAAGCCCGTTAAACTTTGTATGCAGAACTTCGGCCCCTTCGCAGGTCAGGCCGAACTTGATTTTAGCCGTCTTGAAGACATTTTTCTTATCACCGGAAAAACCGGTTCCGGGAAAACCAGTATCTTTGACGGCATCTGCTTTGCGCTTTACGGAGAAGTTCCGGGGAGCCGCAAGGATCATCCCTTTCACCTTAAAAGCGATCATGCTTCTGTGGGGGAAGAATGTTCGGTAAGCCTTGAATTTTCCGTTGCGGGAAAACAGTATCTCGTGGAACGGAGCCCCAGGCAGGAAAAGCCCAGGAAACGGGGGGAGGGTACAACCTTTACCGAAGAGACGGCGGTTCTCTACGAAATTTCAGGCGGCAGGCAAAGCAGCGCTACTTCAAAAAAATCCGAAGCGGATGAAAAGATTCGCAGGCTTCTGGGGCTTGAGGCAAAGGATTTCTCCCGGATCATCCTGCTTCCCCAGGGTGAATTTGCAGAGTTTCTGCGGCAGAATTCCAGCGACAGGCAGAAGGTTATGGGGAAGCTCTTCCCGGTGGAGGATGCGGTTCTTATCCGGGAAGCGGCAGTAAAAAGGGCCAGGGATGCAAATCTCCTCGCCGAAGAGAGCGCCCGTTTATTACAGGAGTATTCCAGCCGTTTTTCTTTTGCCGATTATGAAGTCAGACACGGACAGCTTGAACAGGATCTCGCGGGGGCAAAGGAGAACCGTGTTTCTCTCGACGCGGAAATCGAAGTCCTGAAAGAGTACCGCAGGATTAAAAAAGATGAAGCGGAAACGCTGTCAAATCTTCAAAACGAAAAGGAGCGGCAGGCAATCCTCAGGGAAGAAGAAAAACACATTAAGGAAAAAGAAAACATTCTTGGCCTGTCCCGGCAGGCCCGGCCTCTGGAACAGTACCTTGTTTCAAAAAAAGAAAAACGCGCGTCCCTGGATACGGCGGAGCTGAATCTGGAAAGGGCAAGAGAAGAAAGACGGAAGGCCGAAACCTTCCTTGCCGCCGCGGAGGCCCTTAAAGGCGAACTTGAAAACCTTGAAAACCTGTCCCGCACACTTACGGAAAAAAGGCCCCCGCTCAGGGAAATGCTTGCCGAAGAAGAGAAGCTTGAAAGGGAAGAAGAGGAACAGAAACACTGCGAAGATGAATACAGGGCCCTTGAAGCCGAAATTTCCTCTGTCGCTGCAGGGGTTTTGCAGGAAGAAGAAACGCTGGTCCGGGAAGAGGGGCTTGGCGCACAGATGCCTCTTCTGCAGGAAGGGCTTGACGAGGCCCGCAGGCAAAAAGATATAACGGAGAAGCTCAAAAAACTCAGATCCGAAACTGAAAAATATGCCGGGGAACTTCGGCAAAACGAAAAGGCTGTTGAAAAGTTCATCCGCGAAGAGACTGAATATGTACGGCGCACCGGGATGCTGGATGAGGAAATAAAGAACCTTGAAGCGGAAAAGAAAAGGGCGGAACATCTGTCCATCGCAGGGATTCTGGCATCGGATCTGAAGGAAGGTGAAGCCTGTCCTGTCTGCGGTTCGATCCACCATCCCCGGCCCGCCTCCCCCCCGGAAGAAAAATTCAGTTTTGATGAACGCATTAAAACCCTGTCGGGGAGCCTCCAGGACGCCCTGCAGAAAAAAGCCGATGCAGGCGCAGGATTGAAGTCCGCGCAAAGTGAAAAAAAACGCATTGAGACGGACGCGGAAAATTGCAGGGCCGCTGTCCGGGAGATTCTTGCGGAGGCTCCCCTCCCCTCCATGGCGGATCTTGAAAAAAAAGAGAAAAGCTGCCGGGAAGAGATCCTGCGTCTCAGCGGCCTTCTGCAGGAACGCGGCAAACTTCAAAACCGGCTCCCCGCCCTGCGGAAAAAGCTGCAGGAAGAACGCACTGCCCTTGCGGGAATGGAGAAGAAGCTTGCGGCCCTCGAAGAACGGCGGAAGAATCTTTCCCTTTCGGTGTCCGTGATACAGGAAAAACACCGGAAACTTCTTGCCGAACATTCCGCCGGATTGAGCGGAAATTTTGCAAGAGCTTTTGAGGCGCTTGAGGCCCTGAATAAAGAGCTTTCCGTAACGGACGACCGCATCAAACAAATCAGGGAGAAATGCGAAAAGGCCGGCAGGGATGCCGCGGCGGCGCATTCCGCGGAGAAGCTGGCCTTTAAAAACAGGGAAACAGCCGGGGAGGAGTTTTCTGAAGCCGAAAAGAAACTTGCCGGGCATATCAAGGCTTCGCCGTTCGGCGGCGAAGATGAGGCTGGAAGAGCGATCATTGATTCTGCCGAAGAAAAGAAGCTGGAAGCGGAGATAAAGGCAGGGAGGGAGGAACAAAACAGAAACAGTACGATTATTGCGGAACAGGAGAAACAGCTTTCCTCCCTGCGGAAGGAACTTGAAAAAAGCAGGCTGAATATTTCCGCGGAGGAAGCGGAAGGGAGACTTTCGGATCTGCATGAAAAACTAAAGGCCATGGAAACAGAGCAGGAAAGGGCCCTGCTTGCCCTGAAGAATCTTGAACAAAACAGGGATTCTTTTATAAAGGCCGGCGCCGAGTTTGAAGAACGTTCACAAAAGGCAGGAAAACTGCGGGCCCTTGCCGATGATCTTTCCGGCAAAAACCCCAGAAAAACCGCCTTTGATTCCTGGCTTCTGGGCCGGTACCTTGAGGAAGTGGCCGCCTATGCGTCAAAACGGCTTTCCAGGATGAGCGATTCCCGCTATTTTCTGCTTCTGGATACCGAGGGAACAAATAACCGGGGAAACAAGGGACTCGATCTCTCGGTCTTTGATTCCTTTACCGGAAAGTCAAGGCCATGCGCGACCCTTTCGGGCGGCGAAAGTTTCATGGCTTCCATCAGCCTGGCCCTGGGACTGGCGGACTCAATACAGTCCCGTTCCGGGGGACTCCGCATAGACGCTGTTTTTATCGATGAGGGTTTCGGCAGCCTTGACGAGGGAAGCATGGACAAGGCCCTGTCCATACTGGACGAACTGAGGGATCACCGTATGGTCGGCCTCATCTCCCATGTGAGCGAAATGCGTTCCCGAATTCCCTGCCAGGTGGAAATAGTAAAAACTTCTTCAGGCTCAAAAATCGTAATGCCCTGATACCCGGCCTGTTCCAAAAAGGAATAGCCGCTTGCGCGGGCTTGTTGACTATTCCGTTCATTGCCGCATGATAGCATCGGAGCGGTGAAACATGTAATAATAAACTATGCGTTTACTGTTCCATACCTGCTGCGGCCCCTGTGCTTCGGGATCTGTTCCGGCCCTTTTGGAGGAAGGCATAAAGCCGGATTTGTACTGGTACAATCCCAACATACATCCCTTTACCGAATATTCAAAACGCAGGGAATCTCTTGCCGGCTTTGCGGCTTCCCGTAATCTGGATCTCCGTATCGAAGAAGAATACGGTTTACGATCCTTTATACGCATCGTTTATCGGGAGGGGGGTCTCGATCCGGCAGTATCCTGCCTGAGTACCCAGGATACTGAAGCGGGGCCAAAAAACGGAAAGAGGCGCTGCGCCTCCTGCTACAGGATGAGGCTTGAGAAGACCGCGCTCTTCGGGGCGGAAAACGGCTACAGCCACTTCAGCACAAGTCTGCTCGTGAGTCCCTGGCAGGATCACGAGTGTATCAAAAAGACAGCCGAAGAACTCGCGGGCCTTTACGGCATCGCTTTTTTTTACCGTGACTTCCGGCCCCGTTACCGCGGGGGCCAGAGAGAGGCCCGGGACATGGGGCTTTACATGCAGAAATACTGCGGCTGTATCTTCAGTGAAGAAGAACGTTACGCGGAGATGAGGATTTGAGAGGGAAGGCATTGGATAGTATCAATCCGGCCTTCCAAAGGCTGGCCATCATAACCGGAGCGGAAAAACTTAAACTTCTTGAACGGAAACGGGTACTGGTTTTCGGGATCGGGGGCGTGGGTTCCTGGGCCGCGGAAGCCCTGGTGCGTTCGGCCCTCGGCTGTATTGCCCTGGTCGATTCCGACAAGGTTTGTATCACCAATATCAACCGCCAGGGCGAGGCATTTGTCTCCAGCCTCGGCAGGGCGAAGGTTGAAGCGCTCAGGGAACTGCTTCTCGACATCAATCCCCGCTGCACTATCGAAACCTGGGAGGAGGTTTACTCCCGGGAAAATTCCGCCCTCTTCGGCATTGAAAAGGCGGACTATGTTATTGACGCAATCGACAGCCTTTCCAACAAGCTGGATCTCATTGAAGCCTGCGCCCGGGCCGGAGTAAAGATCTATTCTTCCATGGGAATGGCGGGAAAACTTGATCCCACCTGCATCAAAACGGCGGATATCTGGCAGACTCATGGCTGCGCCCTGGCCCGGCTTGTCAGGCAGGGCCTTAAGAAACGCGGCTTTTCAGGCAGCTTCACCGCGGTGTACAGCACGGAAAACCTTCCCCGGCATGATGAGATACCGGTTTCCTGCGGAAGCGGCGCCTGTTTCTGCAGTCCCGGAGAACACGAATGGTGTTCCTCAAAAAAAGTCATTAACGGCAGTTCCGTTATGGTTACGGCCGCGGCAGGAATGGTACTGGCAAGCCTCGTGATACGGGATATAACCGGTTTATAGATGGCAGACAGATTTCTCCGCCGTGCAGGAGCAGCAGAAATTGTACGGAAACTTTGCGCCAGGGCGATTCTGGAATTCGGTCTTGTGGAAAAGGGCGACCGTATCCTTATCGCCGTTTCGGGAGGAAAGGATTCAAGTACCCTGGCATGGGCGCTTTCGACGCTGAAAAAGTCACTGCAGTTTGAATATTCCCTTGAGGCCCTGCATATATCAAGCGATTTTTGCGCCTGCTGCAGGAAGGGAGAGCTTAAAAACCGTCTTGATGAATGGGGCATCCCCTTTACCGATCTTCCGGTTCCCATCATCGGGCGGCTGAAACCGGGAAAAAAAATGAACTGTTACTGGTGTTCCACCCAGCGCCGCACAGAGTTACTGCGCCATGCCGTGGAAGGCAGTTTCAACAAGATAGCGCTGGGGCACCATCTGGATGATATAATCGAAACCTTTTTTATGAATCTTAGCGCGAAGGGTACAATTTCTACGATGCCCCTGCTTCTCAGATACCGCAAGTATCCGGTAAGCCTTATCCGGCCCCTGGGACTTCTCGAAGAACGGCAGATCATTTCCTGCGCGGATGAACTTGAAATATTGAAGACGGCATGTACCTGCCCCTACGGGCTTAATTCCAAACGGAGGGATATTCGGAAAAAAATTGCCGCGTTTACCGGTAATTCCGGCGCGGTCAAACGGCGTATTTTCAGGGCCCTCGGCGAAGGAGGTCTTGTAAGGGATTCCATTATCAACGAGGTTCAGGATGGCGGCAGCCGGATATGAATTAAAGATCCTGCGTTCCATTGACCGGATAAAACGGGAACAGTGGAATGCCTTAACAGGCGAAAACGATCTTCCCTTCCTCGAATGGGAATGGCTTTCCGCCATGGAAACATCGGGCAGCATAGGGCCTGAAACCGGCTGGCATCCCCTGCACTTCACGCTCTGGTCGGGAGAAAGACTGCTTGCCGCAGCTCCCTTCTACCTGAAGACCAACAGCGGCGGTGAATATGTGTACGATTACTTCTGGGCGGAAGCGGCCCATTCACTCAGGCATCACTGGTATCCGAAACTTGTGGGAACAGTACCGGCAACTCCTGCCGAAGGATACCATTTTCTGCATAGCCCGGAAATTTCAGGCGAGACAGTTACCGCCCTCATTCTTGATGCGGCGGAAAAAATGTGCAGGCGGAACAATATCGTTTCCCTGAGTCTTCTCTTTGCCGATCCCGGCCTTTCACGGATACTGCCCTCCCTGGGATATACAGCGTGGGAACATTCACACTATCTGTGGCAGAATCATGATTTTAAAAACTTTGACGCGTACCTGGATCTTTTTACCAAGGGACAACGGAAAAATATCCGCAAGGAATACCGCAGCCCTCCCGAACAGGGAGTCGTGGTCGGCATCGTGGAAGGGGAAAAAGCAGGAGAAGAACATTTCCGGAAGATGTTTGAACTCTTTAGCATTACCAACGATAAATTTTACCCCTGGGATGCCCGCTGGGTAAACGAAGAATTTTTTATGTATCTTGAAAAGGAATACCGCAGGAGGCTTGTCTTTGTCGAAGCCCGCAGGGACGATGAAATTCTCGCGCTTGCCTTTCTTGTCCGCAAGAACGACAGAATCTGGGGACGCTACTGGGGCGCCTATGAAGAGATCCGCAATCTTCACTTTGCCGCGTGTTACTATGCGCCGATGGACTGGTGTATCCGTGAAGGCATCCATTTTTTTGATCCGGGGGCAGGATCGGCGCACAAGATCCGCCGGGGTTTCAGGCTTTGTCCCAACCGGAGCTGGCACAAATTTTTTGATCCCCTGCTGGAACAGCTATTCATAAACAATATCAATGCCATCAATCTCCGTGAGGAAGAGAACATTGCCCTCCTGAATGCGGAGCTGCCTTTCAAATAGGTTCCGCCTGTGCCAAAAAGACACGGCGCAAGTATGTTTAGCACAGGATGAATCCCACACAGAGCGCGGCGATCTTTTTACAGTATGGGGTCTTCCCAGACATAGGCGCTGGTGAGCCATGCAATGCGTGCGGTTGCGGCTGCGGGATTATAGGGCGGACAGTTTGGATGGGCCGCAAGCCAGCTGAGGCTGCCGGCTATGTCCGACTGCATTGCGGGAGATTTGAGCCATTCGGCGGCCGCATTCTTCTGCCACCGGCTTTTATCCGGGCCGAAAGGCACTGCCCAGAGTATATCGGCCTGGATACTGTAGGTGTCGGAAGGCTCCGGGAAAATGGACGCCTCAATGGTATTGGTGCGGTATGTGGGAAGCGTCCTGAGCCGCGAGAGGGGAGCGTATATCCAGGAAGGCTCGTCCCCCAGGAGTACAAACAGTGCGTCATTCCAGGTATAGGTAAAGGCGCCGTCCTGAAAACGGTTGCTTCTGAAAATTTCGCCTTTTGCTTTTTCCCATTCGGCCCTGTCTTCGGGGAACTGGCCGGGGCCTTCCTGCAGAAGCCGTGCCGTCCAGGCTCTTTGGGATTTCTGGTCTCTGCCGGGTATGAGTAAAAGCGCCTTTGCAGCGTCCGCCGAAGGGCCGTTTATAACCCGCGCGCGGCTCAGAGCCGGATCGGTGTATTTTTTGAAAATAAACCAGGGGTCAAGGGCGAGGGCAAGCGCGCCCTCATATTCCCGTGTACGGGCAAGCCGGGGATAGGGGGTAACAACAGGATCACTGTTACCGGAAGGAGGCAGGGCCCCGGCGGAATCCGGGAGAGGGGCCGTCCCGCCCAGAGCACGCATTGCTCCCCGGCGGTTTACCGTGATGATGACGCCGCAGATATCCTGCGGCAGGACCTGCGCGTCCTGATAAATTTCGATCTTTGCATTTCTCAGCCATTCGGGAATCTTTCCGCCCGCCAGGGATTTCTGCAGCGCTTCAACATAGGCTTCCTCTGCATACCAGCGGAACTCAAGCCGGGAACGGTGACTGTTCCGGTAAATCAGAACCGCTGCAAGGGAAACAAAAAGAACAAGCGGAATACCGGCAAAAAGAACATTCTTCCGGTTCAAAATTTTAAACAGTTTTTTATCCTGTTTTTTTTCTTTGCCTTTATTCTTTTTTACCGTCATCTTTTCCTGCTGTTGATTTGCTGTTCTTCTTCAAAGAACAGCGGCGGCCGCATTAGGCAGCCGCAGCCGTTTTCGCTATTCTCCTACAGGATAGGAGAACTCAATGTATGTAGCCAGATAGCCCAGCACAGGCCGTCCGTCCGCTGTAAAGTCAAGATTAACCTTCTGGAACTTGGTGCTCCCTCCCTGGGGCGGATCAATCGCCGGGACTGTCATGTATTCCCATTCCCCCGTAGTGTATCCTCCGGCGTCTACACCTCCCTTTACATCGGCCATACTTGTTACCGCATTCCCGGCCCAGGCAAGCTTGATTGTGTCCCGGCCCCCGGTTTCCGTGGCGTTGTAATAGGCAATATAGGGCACATTGTTCTTCAGCTTGATCTGTGTCCAGTTCCCTACGGCGCCGTACTGATCCACCGTTGTAGCCGTGTAAGAGGCCGCCTCATAATTGGGGATGTAGATGTACTTGAGGTCGGAGTCAACCGCATCAAAGGCGGCAATATGAATCCCGTTGGCTGCGTCCATCACCATGGATACATAGGTTCCCGTATAGTAGGGGAGATCTACCGGAGAATCTTTCCAGGCAATCCTGGAAGCGGGATTTGTACCGGTAAGCGCGGAGGGGGAATATTTGATCTTCAGTTGACCGTCCGCTTCGTCATAGTAGGCGATGACCACAATATTGGCGGAACTTACCGCCATGTCGAAGTGCTTTGAGGGGTCTTCCCCGGCCGCATTACCGGCAACCGTCAGGCGGCCTGTAGCCCAGCTTGAATTACCATTGGGGTTTTCCGTAATACTGGTATGGGGCTGCCCATAGTTCCTTCCTGCCGCATCGCTTCCGGTGTTGGAGAGACGGCCGCTGG
>JAIRNJ010000232.1 GCA_031258115.1 Treponema sp.
ATACGCTCCCGGGATAGGCCACGCGATTTACACGACCAACGCGATAAAAAACGCTCGACATTTTTGGCCGATGAAGCTATATTCAAGATAGTGTATTTGGCGATACGGAACGCATCGGGAAAATGGACGATGCCGATTAAAAACCGGGATTGGCGCTTAACCAGGAGAGCCGCTGAAGCAAGGAAAAGAACGGGTTCCGTTCTGACAATACGGTGCCAATTACACAAAAAAATCTGACAGGTCCCAATAATATGAAATCAATTGCCAAGGAACTGTGGTTCAATACCAAAAATGACCGGGAGTTTATCAATATTACCCCCGAAGTCGAGAGTGCGTTGCTGGAATCGGGTATTAAGGAGGGGCTTTGCCTGGTAAACGCCATGCACATCACCGCCAGCGTCTTCATCAACGACGACGAATCCGGGCTCCATCAGGATTTTGACCGGTGGCTGGAAAAGCTGGCCCCCCATGAACCGGTCTCCTCCTACCGCCACAACAGGGGTGAGGAAAACGCGGACGCCCACATGAAACGGCAGATTATGGGCCGGGAGGTGGTAGTGGCGGTCACCGGCGGCAAACTTCACTTCGGTCCCTGGGAACAGATCTTCTACGGAGAATTCGACGGCCGGAGGAGAAAGCGGGTTTTGGTAAAAATTATCGGGGAATAAGCCGCGAATAGAGGTGGCGCTAATATGCGGCAAAAGGAATAATCTCGGTAATTTCCACCCGAAAGCGGCCAGAGGCGGTCCATCGGCCTCCCTCCATATAATAATAGGGGAAGGCGGACAGACTGATAAAACCTTTGGCCTGTTTCGGGCGGTTTCGTTCGCTGCCCCGGAGTATGGCCCGAATTGCCGCCCGGGCGGCGTCTTCCAGGGCGGTCTGTTTTATAGTGATCCAGTCGGCCATTTCGACCGGCCCCCCCAGGGGGCCACAGCCTATGGCCTGGGTACTCCGGACGGTTCCGGACTTCCACATAGACAAACGCCGTTTCTGAGTATCGGTAAGCCGGTAATCGGTCCAGAGGTGGAACTGATTGTTCCGTACTTCGGTGTCGGTGGCAAAAAGCCCCGGATCGCCCCAGGTTATAGTTCCCAGCGGCGTCAGTTCCAGCTCCTCCGCGATACCTCTGGCTCGTTCCCCTATGTCATATACAAAGGACCAGCCGTATATGATACCGGAATAAAACAGAGCCGCTTCTTCCAGGGCCCGTTTGTGGGCGGAGGCAGTATCCAGGGGAAAGGGGGCGTCCAGGTAGGCGGCATAGACCGGTTCCAGGTCCACTTTCACCTCACCCCGGAGCACTTCCTGGGCGGCCAGAGGCGGAACAAGGGACAGCGCTATTACTATTAAAGGGAGAAAGATCATGCTCCGGGGCATATCCCTATTATCGGAATTCCGTATAAACTTAATTACCCGGCAGCAACGGAACTTTCCACCGGTACCTTATGAACCTGAATTTGTTTTTTAACCATAAAGTCCTCGATTTCCGGCGCCAGCCTGTCGTCGGTATAGACTCTGGCTATATCTTCGGTACGGATTACCCCAACAACGCCCTGGTGAGAAAACTTTTCCGACTCGGTTAATACAATAACATGCCGGGCTTGCCGGGCCATGGCCTGTACGGTTTCGGCCCGCATGTGATCCTTTCCGGTAAAACCGTATTTTTGGGTAAACCCGTCGGTCCCGATAAAAAGTTTATCGGTGAAAAAATCTTCTACGCATTTACGGGTAATGGAACCCACCATTACCTGGGAATGAGCCTGATAGTCCCCGCCCAGGAGTATAATCTTCGTTTGCCGGGCATGGCGTATATGATTGGCGATAAAGGCGGAATTGGTAATCATCGTGATATCTTTCCTGTTAGCCGCCAGTTCTTCCGCCAGGATGGCGCAATTGGAACCGGACTCAATGAGTATCGTTTCCCCGTCCTGTACAGCCTGGACCGCCGCCTGGGCTATACGGCGCTTGATCTCATGATGATAAGCCATACGGCGGCCTACATCATCCAGAGAACCTATGACCGCAAACCCATGGGCCCGGTGTATGATCCCCTGCTCCTCCAGTTCCGCCAGATCTTTCCGGACCGTTACCGCGGAAACATCCAGCATTTCCGCCAGGACAGCCACTTCAACCCGCTGATTCCTGGTGATAATATCCAGGATTTTCATATGCCGTTTAACCATTTGTGGAACTCCTCTTATGAGAAGATATTATATTATTTCCGAGTTGTCAATGGATAATATTCATATGAAAGTGTTTTTATATCGTTCGTAAACATTGAGACCGGCCATAATGACCGGCCTCATTCCACACCCGCGAACTACCTCTAAGAGGCCGCCACTTCTACCGGGGAAGATATTCTCGTAACAGGCACCTTGAATACCTCCACATTTCTTTCGGTCAGGAACATATCGATTTCCAGCGGTATTTTATCATCGGTAAATACTGCCGCCGTATGCTCGGTACGGACCAGTCCCTCCACTCCCTGGCGGAAAAACTTCTCCGATTCGGTTAATACGACAATCTGCTGGGCATTTTCCGCCATATCCCGTACCGCCTGTGCCCGTAAATGGTCCCTGCCGGTAAAACCAAATCTTTCGGTGAACCCGTCGGCCCCTATAAAGAACTTTTCCGACATGAAAACCTCGGCATATTTCCGGACCATAGGTCCCGTCATTACCTGGGAATGATTCTGGTATTCCCCCCCCAGAAGTACGGTTTTTCCGTAGGGGGCGTGGCGTATATAATTTGCGATAAAAGCGGAATTAGTCACTATGGTGATACCCCGTTTGGTCTGGGCTAATTCCTCAGCCAAAAGAGCGCAGCAGGAACCGGACTCAATCATCACCGTTTCCTCGTCTTCTACTAATTTCGCCGCTTCCTGGGCTATCCTTCGTTTGATATCATAATGAAAGGCAAGGCGTTTTCCTACATCATCAAAGGAACCAAAGAGCGCGAATCCGTGTTCCCGGCGGATTAGACCTTTTTCTTCGAGAAAATCCAGATCTTTCCGTATGGTAACCTGTGAAACCTCAAGTATAGTCGCCAGAATGGCTACTTCCATACGTTTATTCTGTGCCAGGGTCTCCAAAATTCGGTTGTGTCTCTCAGTCATTTCTTCCATCCCTTGTTCTTAGTTTTTTTACAGCGCTGCATGCTTTAGGGAATCATCTGTATTCCCTTACATATAAAATACTAAATCCTATCAAAAAGTCAAACATTTTATTTCATATGAAAGAAAATTATTTACTTTTGTAATTGATTGTAGTATATTAATCTTGGGAGGATTTAAAATAACCGCTACCCGGATTTTGGATCAGGTAGAGGCTGCTCATTAGTTGGGCAGCCGTCCTCTCATACCGCTCACGTACAGTTCCGTATACGGCGGTTCAATGAGTTCCGTGCAGCATCGCAAGCCTTTGGCCTCTAAATAATGGTTGGTGTATCGTGTTAAGTATCCGGCTTCCGGCTGTCCGCCAGCAGCTTTTCCGGGTGTTTACCATGAATGGCTTGCTCCAGGTTTACCCCTAACCGGCTGCCACCCGTACCGGGTGCGCCAAAAAAGCCCTCCATAAAGGAGGGCTTGTCAACGTATAACTTCTTTGGTATAACTTCTTTTGCCCGGTATATATAACAGGACCAGATCCCACCGGCATAGGCGGCGTTCAGGATATTCCCGAATACGCCGTCATTTACAGCTCCAGGTTCCGGTTCTCCACCTTCTTCACCACGTAATCAGCGAAATCTGCCGCCTTCATAGCGTCTAATTGCCGTCCGTCCCGGAGGCGGATGGAAACGGTCCCTTCGTCCTGTTCCCGTTGCCCGACCACCACCATATAGGGGATCTTGCGGTTCTGACAATCCCGGATTTTAGCGTTGAGTCTGTTGTCATCCAGTTCGATTGAAACCCGGAGATCCCTGGCTTTGAGTTCCGCCGCTGTTTTTTTGGCATATTCGTTGAAACTCTCCGCTACAGGGATAACGGCTATCTGCTCCGGGGCTATCCATACCGGGAAGGCGCCGCCGAAGTGTTCAATGAGTACCCCAAAGAAACGTTCCAGGGAACCCAGCAGAGCCCGGTGTACCATATAGGGCCGTTTCTGCCTGCCGTCGGCATCCACAAAGGTCATATCAAAGCGTTCCGGCTCGTTGAAATCGAACTGGATAGTGGTCATCTGCCACTCCCGGCCCAGGGCATCCCTTATCTTGAGGTCGATCTTGGGGCCATAGAAGGCGCCGCCGCCCTCGTCGATTTCGTAGGCCAGCCCTTCCGCATCCACCGCCTTGCGGAGGCTCTCCAGGGCGGCATCCCAGCGGCTCTGTTCGCCCACGGACTCGGCGGGCTTGGTAGCAAGATATGCCTTGATATCCTTGAACCCAAAAACCTTCCAAATCCACAGGCTGAAACGCAGAACTTCCTGGATTTCTCCTTCCATTTGTTCGGGGGTACAGAAGATGTGGGCATCGTCCTGGGTAAAACCCCGGACCCGCAGGAGCCCGTGAAGTACCCCGGATCGCTCATACCGGTAGACCGTCCCCAACTCCGCCCAGCGTAGGGGCAGATCCCGGTAACTTCGGCCTTTCGTCTTATAAATCATTATATGGAACGGGCAGTTCATAGGTTTGATGATATAGTTCTGGTTGTCGATCTCCATAGGGGAATACATATTCCCCTTATAGAAGCCCAAATGCCCAGAGGTCTCCCAAAGCCAGGACTTTCCGATATGGGGGGTATAGAGGATTTCATAGCCGTTCCGGTAATGTTCGGTACGCCAGAAGTCTTCGATGGCAACCCTCATACGGCCGCCGTTAGGATGCCAGTAGATAAGCCCGGCCCCGGCTTCCTCGTGGATAGAGTAGAGGTCCATTTCCTTACCCAGCCGGCGGTGATCCCGCTTTTCTACCTCCTCAAGGAAGGCGAGATAGGCTTTAAGGTCCTTGGGATTCTCCCAGGCAGTACCATAAATGCGGGTAAGCATAGGCCGCTTCTCGTCTCCCCGCCAGTAGGCTCCGGCAATATTCATGAGTTTGAAAGCCCCGGAGTGGATTTCCCTGGTATTGGCCACATGGGGCCCCCGGCAGAGGTCCGCCCAGAGCACTTTACCCGAGGGGTCCGAAGCGTCCTTGTTTTCGTAAATAGTAATAACGGCATCCGCAGGAAGTTCGTTGATCAACTCGGCTTTAAAGGGCTCATCGGCAAAACGCTTCAAAGCCTCCTCCCGGCCCACCTCCACCCGCACGAAGTCCTGGCGGCTATCGATGATCTTCTTCATTTCCGCCTCAATAACGGCCAGATCCTCGGCGGTTATAGGGGCGGGAAACAAAAAGTCGTAATAGAAGCCGTTTTCGATGGATGGGCCGATGGCGACATGGGTTCCGGGGAAGAGCCGGGTTACCGCCTGGGCCATGATATGGCTTACCGAGTGACGTATTATTGCAAGCCGCTGGCCTGCTTCAAGCCTTTCGTTTGAGACGGATTTAGATTCAGACATACTGGTACCTCTTGGTATAACTATACCGGGAATGATGCCGTTTTTGGAAGTAGGAACAAAAATCTCCGGGATTACTATATACAAATATTTAAAAGGTTTGATATATTTTAAAAGGGTATTAAACCCTGAATGCAACCACCTTATGAGAACAACATACCCCGGCCCTTTAGGGCGGGGTTGTTGATTTGTGGAGGATTTTAATGAAGAACCCCTTAAGCCGTCTATGGGTTATTATTCCCCTTTTTGCTGTTCTGGCAGCAGGATGCGCCTCTTTGCGGAAAACGCCGCAGCTTTCCTCTAACCTGCCCTTCGGAATTATTTCACTGGTATCAAATAGGGATATTTATTGGCACGGTGAAGGTCCGCAGAATTCAAGGAATTCACCAAATCCTGAGAAAGCAAAATATTCAAAAGCCGATCAGTTGATTAACGATGCGGATGAAATCCTTTGGAACCTCTTTTTGAAAACCTTTATCACCGCTTATGACGGAAAGAACTTATTGGTGGAATCAGAGGCCTATGCGAACGGGGGAATCGACCGCCGTTTGAATAATGACAATAATGTTATTGCCTCGGGTTACCGGTATATTAATTACCGGGATAAGGAATTCGCCGCCAATCTTGCCCAGGAACGGGGGGTAAAGGGAGGCGTATACATTACCTTTAATTTCTCCAAAAAAATGGCTTCCGGAGTCGGAAAATACGGCTCTTTTAGGGCTGCGGTGGACATGCAGGTGCTTATCGTGAACGAAGAGGGTAATGTGATTTACCGAAAGACCCGGTCCAGGGAAAGCGACGAAAAAATATCCGTATCCTTCGGCGTTTATAACAATGAAGAGCTGATGGAGCTTTTCAGGATTACGATTGAAGAGCTATACCTGGAATATCTCGCTGAACTTGATCCCAATAACCCTTTCTTTGGACCCCCGCAGGAAGGGATTATTCCGGTCGTACCTACAGGAAGCCCATTTTAAAAAGTCCTAATGTAGCGGTAAAAAAACGCCGAAAATTCTTTCATTTTTTGCCTTTCCGTGCCGATAATGGTAAAACTATGTCCGTTTCAGCAAAGGTAAAAAACATACCTTTAGGACTTCCCGCCACGGTACTCCTGTTTATCCTTCCCGTTCTGGCCCAGGCCCAGAATGTGGCGGTAACGCCGCCCAATACCGGCAGCGGTATAGAATGGACAAACCCGAAACCGCCCTTTCCCGCGCTGTTTTTTACCGATTATTACAACTCTTATAAAGCCCAGGAATCGGCCCGGCCTTACTGGGTAACCACCGAAGAAGAAGCCAATGCCCAGGCAAAATATCTGAAGGACAATATTTCCATGCTTCTCAACAATGATATCCTCGCCTTTTACGGACATCCCAATTCCCTTAATATGGGTATCCTGGGCAGATTCTCAAAGGAAGAACTGGATGCCCGGCTTACCTATCTCGCAAGACAATATCAGGATATCAGCGGCGGTCGAAGGATCCTCCGGGCCTTTTATATTATCTACGGAACGGTCTGGCCCGAAGGGGATATTGGTATTATCAAAGAATCGCTGCTGCTGGAATACATCCAGTATGCCCTGGAACACGATATCCTTGTCTTTATAGATCATCAGATAGGCCGCTACGATCCGGTGGAATCTTTGAAAAAAATGTTTCCTTATCTGCGTTATCCCAATGTACATCTGGCCCTGGACCCTGAATGGCGGACTACCAAGCCCATGCAGGAAATCGGGGCCATAAGCGCCGATGAAGTAAACCGGGCACAGAAGGTGCTGGAAGAATATATGCTGGCAGAAGGTATAAATGGGGAACGTATGCTGGTGATCCATCAGTTCAACTGGCGGATGATTGGCAACAGGGCCCAGGTAAAGACCGGGAGCGACAAGGTCCGGCTGATACACTGTGCCGATGGATTCGGCGCTCCTTCGGTAAAAAGACAATCCTACGCTTACAACGCCCAAGCCAAGAATATGCCCCTCAAGGGGTTCAAACTATTCTATAACTTCGGTATCCCCGGGGCGGGATATGACAACCCCCTGCTTCTTCCCGAAGAAGTATACGCCCTGGATCCCCGGCCTTACCTGCTCATGTATCAGTAACCGGCGTTCTTGTCCACCAAATTTCTCAAAGGCTCTCCCCGGATATAACGGCCCAGGTTGTCTAAGGCGATCTCAAGGGCCATATCGTCATAACCCTCCCGTAACCCTGCATAATGGCCGGTAATGATCACGTTTTCCATATCCCAGAGAGGCGAATCCGGCGGCAGAGGTTCGGTCTCGGTCACATCCAGCAGGGCACCGGAAATAAACCCTTCCTTTAGCGCCTTGATCATAGCCCCTTCGTCAGTTGTTGCGCCCCTGCCGACATTTATATAAACCGCGCTGCTCTTCATTGCCTCAAACTCCCGCCTGCCAAAGGAATTCCTGGTCTCCGGGGTAAGGGGAAGTATGTTAACCACCACATCGGCCTCGGGAAGAAGATGCAAAATCTTTACCGGGGATTCGATACGAATTTTTTCGTTTTTCGCTTGTAAAGCCGCAGGAACATGGCGGCGGATACCAATCACATTCATTCCAAAAGCAACAGCCGCTAAAGCGGTTGCTTCTCCTATAGTCCCATAACCTAATATAAGCATGGTTTTTCCCCATAAAACCGGCAATTCTGGCGCTTTTATTTGAAGCCATTCATGCCTTTTCTGAGCCGCAATAGCCTTTTTTAAACTTCTGCCCCAGGCCAGCAGCAGGGAAAAAATATGCTCCGTTAACTGGTGTCCATGCATCCCCGAGGCACTGGTTAATATGAAGGGATGGGCCTTTACTTCCGGATAAAGCTGCAGATGGTCCGCTCCAGCCATCCAAAGCTGTACCCATTTGAGATTAGGCATTTTTGATATAAGAGAAAAAGGTATTTCACCAATACCAATTTCGATATAATCCGATATTGATTCAATTTTCCGCTTATCGGTAGCAGCAAATATCTCCCGCCCTTCCCCAGCCTTTTTTAACTTTTCCAATCCATCTCTGGGAATGCGATCCGGTGATAATGCCAATAAAATTATCTTTTTTTTCTGATGATTCATGCCTCTATCCTACTCAGTTAACTTTATTCGTAGTGGGATCTGCTCCCCCATAGATCCGCAGCGGGGAGACTTATTCATACATTGCATAGAGATCTTCTAGGTCCTTTTTCGCTTTTAGCAGCAGGGGTATTACCTTTTCTACTTCTTTATCTTCGCGATAAACAGGAAAAGCTACAGAGATACCAGCAACAGGAATTTTTTTCGAATTCATTATAGGTACGGCAACACATTTCACATCAGGAGTGGACTCTTCCTGTTCATAAGCAATGGAAGTACGACGTACCTCATGCATCTGCTCGAGTAATACCCTAAATGATGTAATACTCTTCGGGGTAAGGGATACTAGTTTAGTTTCCATATAGAATGAACGAAGTTCCTCATCGCTATACCCGGAAAGCATAGCCTTGCCAATTGCCGTTGTATGGGCGGGAATTTTCTTTCCTACTTGGGAATAGATCCGTAACGCATGAATACTGTCAAATTTGTATATATAAACCACATCGGTATCCTGTAATACCGCAAAATGGACTGTTTCTTTACAAGCGGTATTTATTCCCTCCACGACTTCCTTGGCCCTCCGCTCAAAGGGATTTGAGACCCGAAAGGCGCTTCCTGTTCTGAAACAACGGATACCGATACTATAATGGCCGGCTGAATCCCTTTCTAGGTATCCTGTCAACAGCATAGTCTGCAATAAATTATATATGCTGCTCTTAGACAATTTGAATTGTTGTTTTAAATTATTAAAGGTAATCGGCTCGGGACTATCCGCCACATAATCCAGTATTTCAAGCGCATTTTTTAATAACCGATGGCCTTTCTCCTGTATCTCCATAACTCCACCCCAATATGCTAATTAGTGTCTGTCCACAAAGTGTGAACCTTCGGTTCGAGGTTACTTTGCGGACAGACCGTACATTTTCTCGCCTAAAGATTGCGAAAATGCTGTTTTCAAGGAAGTTTGTCCATAATGTGTCTGCATTATGGACAAACACTAATTAGCTAATTCTGAGTTTGTTCCAAAACCCGGTTAGTTTTAGACAGACTCTTGAAAAAATCGGTCAAAAGCCCGATTTTTCCACTAAATCTATGGAAGCCGTTCCAAAAAACTGAAGTTTTGGAACAGCTTCATCTATTCGAATTTTTTATCTTTTTTATTGACAGATAAAAAAATAACTGTTATCCTAAAACAATAGGTTCCATATATGAATACCATGTCCATATATATGGAATATGATAACTGGGAAACCTGAATATGTCAACTATTATATTGCATTTTTGCAATTTTTTATACCAAGCCGTTAATCGGCTAAAATATTAATTTAGGAGGAAAATATGAAAAAATTATTTGTCTTATTACTTGGGGGTTTGTTGTTTATCACTATTACAAGTTCTTGTGGAAAAAGAAGCGCAGAAAGCGGCGGTGAAAGCTCAAAAGTAGTGGAGGTACAGTTTTTCCATACCACATGGGTTCCAGCCATGCTGGAAATTCTGGATGATGCAGTCAAACAATTTGAAGATGCCAATCCGGGAATCAAAATTGTCCAAACCCGTACTAACTGGGCTGATGCCCCATCTCAACTGATGGCATCTATCATGGGAGGCACCCCACCGGATCTTATAATGGCTAATCCTGGGATGTTGGCACAATACCGCAATATTGGTGCCTTCGCGGATTTGACTGGGTGGATATCCCAAGATTTTTTAAAAAACCTACTTCCCAGTTCGATAGATATTATCACCACCCCTGATGGAAAAATTGACGGTATGCCCCAAGAAGGTACTACCTATACACTGTTTTATCGCAAGGATCTGTTCGAAAAAGCGGGGCTTGATCCGAACAAGCCGCCTGCTACTTGGGAAGAGCTGGTTGAAACCGGGAAAAAATTGGTCAAGGATACCGATGAAGATGGTATAATTGATCAATATGCCTATGGCTGGCCAATAACCGCTGAGAACGCCAGCAATTATTGGATCAACTTTATGTTTATGGCAGGGTCGGAAGTGAGTACTTTCGAAAATAATAAGTGGATATCAAAACTGGATGGTCCCGAGGCGTTGCAGGGTACACAGTTCATGGTAGACTTGATACAAACCCATAAAATTACCCCCCCTAATGCTGTGGAATATGATTGGGAAGGGTTGACAAACGCGTTTGTCTCGGGTGAAGTGGCAATGATGCATAATGGCGCCTGGGTTGTCGCTTCAGTCAAGCAAAAAGGTCCCGAGTTAGAAGGCAAATGGGGAACCACAGTACTCTTTGCAGGCCCTGGTGGGCCTGCATACAGAGGCCGTCCGAATACGTTCCACATTATGGAAGCTTCCCATCATAAAGACGAAGCTTGGAATTTTTTGCAGTACTTATACAATACCCCAAGTACAAAGGACGAGGGGCTGACCATTATGGGGTCATTCTGCAAAGCAGCCGGCGGCATGTTATTTACCCACGATTTTGTTGATTATGCCAGGAAAAATTATGAACCTATTATGCAACCGTTTCTTGATGCGTTGGAACATTGTAAATCTGAGCCTTTGGATCCTCAATGGCAAACTCTGAATAATTTATTTGTCCAGGCTTATGTGCAACAAATGGATATGGGCCAAATAAGTCCTAAAGATGGACTATATTTCCTGCATACTCAGTTGGAAAAACTTCATGGGAATTGACATTTGAAGTTTATGTCCGCAGACATTTATCTGCGGACATGTGGAGATAACTTTGAAGCATAAATTACTTAATAAATGTATACCATATTTATTCGCTTTTCCTTGTTTTGTATTTATTGTTATTATCTTGATTTATCCAGTCATGACCGGGATTGTTAAAAGTTTTTTTAATGAAAATTTACTTCTACCTAGGCCAGTACAATTTGTAGGTATTCAAAATTACTGTGATCTGCTTGCCGATCCAATGTTTTTAAACGCCTTGGGCCGTTCGATTATCTGGACATTAATCATCCTGGTATTTGAAATGATCTTCGGTATGTTTTTCGCCATTGTGCTGAACGCCAATATTTTCGCAAAAAAATTATTCCGTTGCCTTATATTGATTCCATGGATTATTCCAAACGCAATTTCGGGTATTATCTGGAAATGGTTTTTAAATGAATCCTATGGAATGCTGAATTATCTTCTTCGATATGCCAGAATCATTAAGCGGAATTTGCCTTGGCTGAGCACCAACGAGCTTGCGGCAATATCAATAGTATGTATTATTATATGGAAGAATATCCCTTTTGTGACAATAACCTTATTGGCAGGATTTCAGGCTATTCCAAAAGAACTATACGAGGCAGCACAGGTAGATGGAGCGGGATATATCAAAACTTTCCTACGAATAACATTACCCTTGCTTTCCCATATAGTAATAATTATTGCTATATTAACTTCTATTTGGAATTTCAATCAATTGGATATAATTCAGGTAGTTACCCGGGGTGGCCCAGGAGTGGCGACCCTATCATTACCAATTTTTATTTATCGTTTGTTTATGGATTCGTTTCAAACCAGCTATGCTTCCGCTGCCGCTGTTATTATGATGATCGTTCTGACTATTCCTACCATCATATATGTACGCAAACTTATGAAAGGATGAGATAAAATGAGAATATCGAAAAACGGTCTAAGAAAATTACATAAAGTATTAATTACCTTAGTAATTGCTGTAGGGATAAGTATCTTAATCCTTCCTTTTCTCTGGATGATTTCTACTTCTTTTAAAGCTGCCGATGAAATATTTAAAACCACACCTAAATGGCTGCCTCGCCAATTCAGTTTTAAAAACTATATAGATGTCTGGAACCGCCAGTACTTTTCTAGATATCTTTTCAATAGTGTTATTACTTCCTTTGTAACGATGGGTGTATCTCTTGTAATAGCAAGTCTTTGCGGGTATAGTATTTCTAGATTTAAATTTAAGGGGAAGACTTTTTTTTCCTGTTTACTCATAATAGTCCAGATGTTTCCTTCAATGCTGTTACTGATACCAATGTACCTTATTATGCATCGGTTTGGGTTGATTAACACCTATGTATCTATGATTATTGCATATACTACCTTTGCTATGCCATTCTGTACTTGGATGGCAAAAGGATATTTTGATACTATACCTATCGCTATGGAGGAAGCCGCCCGTATTGAAGGGTGCAACTATTTTGGCGTATTAACACTCATCATCATCCCTCTTTCTGCACCCGGTATTGTTACAATTGCCCTATTCGCGTTCATTCTGTCGTGGCAGCAATATCTATATGCGCTTACCTTCGCGCGTACTGATCCGATGAGAACTATTACAGTAGGAATTGCGCTGATGCAAGGACAGCATGGCAGTGTAAATTGGGGAGAGATTATGGCGGGAGCGATAATTGCCTGCCTGCCTGGATTAGCATTTTTTACTTATTTGGAAAGATATCTTGTCCATGGTTTTACAATGGGCGCAATAAAAGAATAGAGGCCTCTAACTATAAGCAGGGGATAGGATATGAAAATAACCAATGTAGAAACAATCCTTTTGAGTTACCGGTATCAGCAGAATGAAACGTGGAAATGGTCCGGAGGTGCTACCTTGCAACGCAACAGCGTTCTTGTCCGGATCACCGCAGATGATAAAATTACTGGCTTGGGAGAAATCGGTGAATCTGCATATCTGCCCCGGGCTATAGAGCAAATGATAGAGCTGCGTTTTAAGCCCATACTCATTGGTGAAAGTCCCTTTGATATAGAAAAGCTCTGGCAAAAAATGTATATTTTTTCCAGTCATTATGGCCGGCGGGGAGTTGTCCCTACAGTTATCAGTGGAATAGATATTGCCCTTTATGATATTATTGGGAAAGTATTGCAGCGCCCGGTATATGATCTCATTGGCGGGAAGTACCGCAAGAGGTTCCGTGTCTATGCCTCGGGAGGTATGAGTAAATCTACTAATCAGCTAGTAGCGGAAGCGAAGGAATATATCGCTCAGGGCTATTTTGGATTCAAGATCCGTATAGGCAGTGAAGACCCCGAGGCGGACATCGAAATGGTACAGGAGCTCCGTAGTAAAATAGGCCCCAAAGCCGCCTTTCTGGTAGATGCGGGCCAATGCTATACAAATTTTCCCTGGACCTGTGATACTGCCCTACGGGTATGTAAAAAGCTGGAGCTTTGTGATCTCTACTGGCTTGAGGAACCTCTGCATCCTGATGATATTGAAGGTTTCATCCATCTGACCGCCAATACTGCTATCCCCATTGTGGCCGGAGAGAATGAATTTACCCGGTATGGATTCAAGGATCTGATTGAACGCCATGCAGTAACCATGATACAGCCCGATGTTACCCGAACTGGCGGCATTTCCGAATGCAAAAGGGTGGCCGCTATGGCATCAGCACATCACATGCGTTGCGCTCCCCATATATTCGGTTCCGGTGTTGGTTTTATGGCAAATATGCACTTTATTGCCTCAACGCCGAATGCATATATTATGGAGTACGATCAAACCCTAAACCCCCTGCGAGATGAACTGCTAATCAAACAGCCGGTATATAAAGACGGTTATGTAGAACTTATCGAAGATTTGCCTGGCCTTGGAGTTGAACTACGAGAAGATACGATTAAGAAATTCTCCTATTGCGATGAGGACGCTGTACAAAAACAGGAATTTATTCCTATATTTTAACTAAGCAGGGGAAAGCTATAATGCTCAAAGGCAGTATTCCCGTTATCCCTACACCTTTCTCTCTGGATGGATCGGAAATATTATACGATCGTTTTGCCGCAATAATTGATAACGCTATACAAGAAGGGGCCGCTTCTATTATGATATTTGGCGGAGGAGGAGAATTTTATAAATTAACCGCAAGAGAGCGGGGTCGGCTCCTTAAGGAGGCAATACAGGTATGCAAAGGAAAGATACCGGTAGTGGCGACCGTAACTCAACATGCTACCAGAAATGCTATACAAGAAATAGAGGCGTTTCAAAAGGCCGGCGCCGATGTAATTAATGTCATGCCTCCTAGTTTCGCAGCTCCATCGGGAATAATGATTCGGGATCATATTATTGAATTGTCAAAAGTCGTAAAGGTTCCTATGATGATACAATATGCCCCAGCTCTTACAGGATCGGCAATTTCAAATGAAGTCTTTGCTCAAATAGCGGACAGTACGAGGAATGAGCTATATATCAAAGCTGAGGCGGTTCCTACAGGTCCTGCCATTACTTCAATAATGAAGGCCACTGGCGGCCGGTACAGCGTAATTATCGGTAATGCAGGAGAATGTCTGTATGAAGCCCTAGACCGAGGAGCTGTCGCCGTTATGCCTGGCGCAGCCTTTGTTAAACCCTATTGCGATATTATGACCGCCTTTGAGAAGGGGGATAAAGACAAAGCTTTTGAGCTCTATATGATTTTCCTGCCCTATCTGCATTTTATCCAGAGACATATTGAGGAATTTGTCAGTATGGAAAAACTGGTACTACAGCAGCGTGGTCTCCTGCCGAATGCGGTATGTAGAATGCCGGCAATATATCCGGATAATTATACAAGTTCCTTGTTGATGAAAATATGCCAGCATGTTATACATCATTTTTACTGATCCGTTAACAGGAAACTAAAGCTATCAAAAGGGGGAAACCATGACCTATTGTACCGCAAATAAGCATACACGACTGCGTTTTGCCGAAGAGGAGGATATTCCCCTAATTCTGGAATTCATCCGGGGCCTTGCGGAGTATGAACATCTTCTGGATCAGGTAATCGCCACCGAAGAAAGCATCGGGCGCTATGTATTCCGGGAAAAAATGGTTGAGGTGATTATCGCCGAATACGACAATGTTCCCGCGGGGTTCGCTCTGTTCTTTCACAACTTTTCCACGTTTTTAGGAAAACCCGGCATCTTTGTGGAGGATATCTTTGTCAAACCGGAACTCCGGAGCAAGGGTATAGGCAAAGCCCTGCTGAGTTTTATCGCCCGCATAGGGCTTGAACGGGACATAGGCCGCCTGGAATGGAACTGTCTGGAATGGAACGAATCCTCAAAACAGTTTTACAAAAGCCTGGGAGCCCGGCAGATGCAGGAATGGACCATATTCCGGGTCACAGGGGGTGCCGTCAAAAATCTTGCTGAAACTGTTCTGGTTACACCAGTTGACCGGGAAAAAACACTGTACGAAAAATGAGTAAAGAAACAGCCTAAAATAATCCAGGTACTTCTGTTTTTTTACTATTTCTCCAATCGGCCTATGCTTCATGTGCTGTCGGATTGCATAGACCGGGTGGGGAAGGTCATGAATCCGGGTTTTCTGACAGGAAAACCCGGACTTGATTTACAACTTCAGTCCTTTTTCGCCTTGCCGGAAAAAACAAAGGCAAAGATGCAGTACAGTACCGCTATTCCGAATACTCCAATCTGCCAGTACAAATAAGTCATAATGAATCCTCCTGCCTTATTCGTCATCATCTTTCGGCAAATTGTTGTATATAAAAATTCTGCCGAAAATATATGCCACCGCGACAATCCCGATGACTATGATCATGCTTTTGATAAAAAAAGAATAAAAAAGCATCTTTTCGCCTCCTATGAATGGGATTTTCGGGACGTTAATAATCCCGGTTCTCCGGGTAACACAATATTCGTGATAACGCCCAATACAAGGGACAATACCAGGGTAACGTATGGATTGATCACGCCGCTCATACCAAGCGCGGTTTTAAGAGGCGTAAAAGTCCAGAAGAAATTAACTATCCATGTTACAAAAAGGGTGATTTCAGCGGCTTTTGTTGAGCGTTTCCAGGCAATACCAAAGACGGTAATCCAGAATACCGGGATAAGCCATGAGAACATCCAGTTTGCCCCTTCAACTATTTCGGGCAAAAAGAAGGATGCACAGATTGCAAGTATGCCAAGAATAATTATAATGATCCGGATCTTCTTTGTCTGCGCCGCTTCGCTTTCCTGGCTGTTGGTACATCGCACATAAATGTCTTTTATAAAAAGTGTCGCCGGAGCCATAACATTGGTAGCAAAAGTAGAAAG
>JAIRNJ010000225.1 GCA_031258115.1 Treponema sp.
AGGCAGGAAAAAAACAGAGGACTTGCATTACCCGTCTTTGTTCGTGTGGTTCGTGTGGTTCGTGGTAAAATTCACTCTTGTTTTGCATCATAATTCCTTAAGTATACGCGCATGGTGCCTGGCACCCTTGCGTTTACCCAGAGGTGTCAGTCACCATATGCGTTTACCTTGCGGTTCATTTTTCTTCATGGTTTATATGGTTTTACGAGGTTTTCAGAGGATAAAAGTTTATATGCGCTGGCCCTGCAGAAAGGGTAAATAATCCATACTTTATCTTTCAACTGCCGGCCGGGGGAGGTTGCGGAGCATGTGCCGGACAGCCCGGAAAAGATACATAAATGTATGATTATAGCACTAAAGTTCAACATCTAAACATCCGATTAGTATACAAAGCTCCAAAAATTACTATTTTAGTTCAAGTTTGGGTACTTATAATCTTGAAACTCTTATAGTTATAGGTTATATCTTAATAGTCGCCTCGGTACAGGGTGCGCACTGTAGCTAATGAGGAGTATTGCCGATGGATACAAGTAAGTATCAATTACCAAGTGTTTTTGATATGGGCAACAAGGATCTTCTTGAAATTTATGAAACTTTTCAGACGATTGATGAAGTTTACAACCGATCGCTTATAGCTATGGGCCTTCAAAACCCTTCCATCATGTCTGTGTCAGGCAATACAAATGCTACTCTATCAAATATTAGCCCTATTTCCACAGCATAAATGGCAGAGAAAATACCAGTAACTTATCAGGAAATATCGAATGTGTTAACTTCTCAAGGGAAGATCAATCCTTTTGCCTTAAGATTACAAACAATAAAAGCCATTGAAAACATCACTCAAAATCCGCTCATATGTTATGTTTCAAAAACATCTAATGTTCCCAGAGGGATACCTGTTTCTATAGATGAGGAAGATATTATAGGGTTTAGCGATTTAATAGCAAAAACCTCTAGTGAAAAAATTGATGTTTTTTTAATCAGCAATGGCGGGTCTCCCGAAGCGGCAGAAAGGATAATAAAGTTATTACGAAAGAAATACAATTATATTCGCTTCCTTCTAGCTGGAAATGCCTATAGCGCCGCAACCATGATGTGTTTTGCGGCAGATGAAATCATAATGCATTGTCAGGGAACACTTGGCCCTATCGATCCACAAATAGGGGGTATTCCGGCCCATGCAATATTAGAATCATTTGAAGCTGTTCAAAAACGGCTTAAAGATGAAGGCCCGGCGTCCCTTACGGCCTATATGCCTCTTATAGCTAAATACGATCTTCACTTGCTCAATCTCTGCCAAAAGGCCCAACAGTTATCAATAGAATTAGCAACCCAGTATTTACGTCAGTATATGAAAAAAGACGAAGAATCTATAAAAAACATAACCGATTTTTTCATGAACCATGAGACCCATAAATCACACGGACGGAGTATAGACCGGGAATCAGCAAAAGAAAAAGGGCTAAACATAACTTTTTCAGAAGATATACATAAATCTGGGGATGAACCAGAGAATTTTAATGAACTCTTATTAAGTCTTTTTAATCAATATCAGTTCTTTTTTAGTATCAGTTCTTTTTTCAAACTATACGAAAATAGCGGGGGTATAAATTGGGGCAAGAATATTTCACCCCAGCAGATACAGATTCCTCTTCAACTTCCAAATAATCCCCAATTCCCCATCCCAAAACCTTGAATCAAATGACAAAAATCTATGATACAATCAAGCGGTTTGATGAGTCTAAAATGTCTGATTACCGCAGGTTACGCATGGGTTTCATAGCCAAAAATTTTACCACGGAGTACCGGAGTTTCACGGAGTTTGGGTTACAAATCTGATTCCTCTTTCCTCTCTGTGTGCCTCCGTGTCCGTGGTTCCTCTTGGCTATGCTGTTTAGCCTAATCAAGCAGCCTGGGTAACAACAGGACGGGACAGTCCGCGAAAGGCCTTCCTTCACCCCAGGTATTCCCTGACCCCGGCGGCCTTTAGAAACGTAAATGAACCTCTGTCCCGGCTACAGAGTCATCACCCGGTGGAGCAATGCGGGGTCGTTGGTAATAATTCCGTCAACACCCAGAGTGAGCATATGCTCCATAGCGTCAGAACTATTGACAGTCCAGGTGTTTACTACAATATTACAGTTGTGCATTTCGCTGAGGCTGTTAACCGTAAGATTCAAGTAATTCGGGTGAAGACACTCAATACCGTGCTGGCGGGCATAAACTCCGCCGGCAATGAGCCGGCAGTCATACAGGAAACCACACTTGATCTCCGGGGCAAGAGATTTACAGAGGCGCATGGATTCATGGTTAAATGATGAAAGGATCACCCGGCTTTCGAGTCTCCGATCCCTGATCATGGATATCAGGGTATGTTCCATACTCCGGTAAGGGAAAATACCGTTTTTCAATTCAATATTCGTAATCAGATCCAAGGGCTGGATAAAATCAAAATACTCCTCAATGGTTGGAATACGCTGACCATGCCCCGCATCCAGTTCCCTAAGTTCCACCAGGGTTTTATCCTTTACAAAGCCCTCTCCATTTGTGGTACGGCCGAGGTCCTCATCATGGATGATCACTATCCTGCTGTCTGCCGTTAACTGAACGTCCAGTTCAATGCCATCGCAGCCGGCTTCTACCGCCTTCCGGAAGGCCAGCATCGTATTTTCCGGATAGCGCGCGCAATATCCCCGGTGTGCATAATTCTTTGTCATTTTTTCTCCTTGTTATGAGGCGGCGGAATCGCCGCCTCTGTTCAAAAGGCCCCGATTTTCAAATTGTTTCGATAAATTTATCTATCCGGAGCAAAGCGGCGCCCAGAGCCGCCGCCTTGCGTTGGAAACGGCAGGGTTTAACATCCCCTGTAGTTACATCATACACATTCTCCGCAACCATCCTGGTTTGCAGATCCGCCATATAAACGTCCATATATCCGCCTACATATCCGCCCAGGATCACCGTACAATCGAAGGCGGCACAGAGACTATTGACGAATAAGGCCAAATCGTCCAAATACCGGCCCCAGATCAAAAGTATCTCAGGATCGCCTTTTTCAAGTTTTTCAAAAAAAACATCCAGGCGGCCCCCGGTTTTTTCAGCCAGCGCCCAGGCGGATAAATAGGCTTCCACGCAGCCTTTCTTTCCGCAATGGCACAGGATACCGCCGGGATGCAGATGAGTATGGGCAAACTCGCCGCTGCGGAAGTGGGCCCCCTGGTAAAGCATGCCGTTAATAAAAACAGAACCACCTACGCTGTCATTGAGGGACAAGTATATCACCAGAGCCTGCTTCTCCCAGCCCCGCAGTTCGGTGAGTCCCGCGGCATTTGCGTCGTTAATAAACATGCAGGGCAGGGGAATATACTGGCTGAACAGATCAAGAGGCATTCGGGCCGCGTTAAGGACATGGGAGAAAACAAGCAGGTTTGAATCGGCGTCAATGTTTCCCGGCAAGGCGATACCACAGCCCAGCAGGCGTTCTTTGGGCTCTCCGGCTTCTTTAAGAAAGGCATTTACCATCCTGCCCAACTCTTCGAAATAATCGCTTCCGGGATGAAAACTTTCATAGATGCGTTCGTGGTACAGGATATTGCCAAGAATATCAGACAACACAAGGTTTACATAATGCCTGGTGATTTCAAGACCCACCGCTGTTTTTATATTCGCCACCGGAATCAGTTTTTTCGCCTTACGCCCCCCGGCGGACTCAAAGTGATCCGTCGCTTTTATGAGGCCGTCATCTTTCAACGAGTTTATGTACTGTAGCACAGTGGGCATACTTAATTTTAAAAGGCCCGCAAGTTCCAGCCGGGATGTTTCACCTTTTTGGCAAATGGTCCTGTAAATGCGGCTGCGGGCTGTTGTACCTCTGTTTCTTTCCATCACGCCTGATACTTGTGAACCATTTCGTGGAATTTTTCCGCCTTTTCGCGGACATCCTTCAACCATGCGGCTTCTTCCGGCCCGGTGGCTCCGTGATAGACAACCTCAAAATCCGCGGGCAAATGGAGGAGCGGGGCCCCGGCTATTGAGCGGGCCACCCTGTCCCAGTCTACCACGCCGGTAAAGGGGGGCCGATGGCAGTCAAGGTTCAGCAGAGAATCCATTTTACCCATCCACTCCGGGGGAACGGCTTTGGCCCCTTCGGTCAGGGCCCGGTCGATTACGGAACGCAGTTTTTCCAGCAGCGCGGTTTCGATGGAATCCGTATCCTGGAGGTGCACCGCCAGGAGCCGTTTGTGGTATTTTTCGAGGTAGTAATAAAAATTGTCGAGACAGGACAGGGTGGCATGGCCGGAATCATAGCAGAGTCCCATATAATCTTCGGGATACCGGTTAAAGAGGCGGTCAAACTTTTCATCTTCCTCCTCATTAGGGGTAAAAAAGAGGTTTTCCTGGGCTATGCGGACCCCCGCCGCCTTGGCGTATTCCTGCAGTTCATCAAAAGAACGGTAAACCGCCTCGTAATAATCCGTCTTATCCTGGGGGTTTTTACGGAATGTCCCATAGGGAAGCTGCATGTGCAGCACAAGAGTATCCGCGCCTATATGGGTACAGAGATCTATCCGGTTTTTAATAAGCTCCGTCCCCGCAAGCCTGAGATAGCGGTTGACGGAAGTATAATCCTTGCGTATGGTAGTACAGCGGATCTGAGGCGTTGGTACCCACCTCCCCTGATCGTAAAACCCCCGCTCTCCTCCCTCGCTTCCGTGGAGGGTATGGGCCGTCAGATTATATTCCTTCAGGACATCCCGGGCCTGGACCATTTCGCTGGGACTGTAGAGATATTCACCATACCAGTCGTGAATCCACTGGACATGGGTAAATCCCGCCTCCGCGATATTGCGAATTTGCCGTTCAATTTCAAACCAGTTATGCTTGTCATTGAGATAGTCTGTATTAATAGAAGTGGCCATAAAACCTCCTTATTATTACATTATTACATATCCGGCGGCATGAAAACCCCGCCTTGCGGCGGGATGTAACAGAATCAGACCGGATTAGAAGTACCAGACGAAATCCACATAAAATTTGAAGACATCGGTGCCGACTTTTTCTCCCAACTGAATATAGTAGGCGCAGCCCATGTCTATAGAACCGGTGGGGCCTACATTCCAGAGGACCGAGGGGTTAAGTTCAAAAATTTGCAATTTGGAATCATACAGGAGGGCAGTCCCCGTATTGTAATCGCCGGAGCCGCCGGAATAATCGGCGGCGGAGTAACCGGGCGTTACGTCTTTATAATAGGTGAGGGCAAGCTTGGGTACAAAGGAACTTATCGTATAACTGACCCAGGGATGAATGACGAAAGAAGGCTTGGAATTCGCGTCACCGGTCTTACTGACCATGCTAGAGGCGGTACTTATTTTATCACCCATGGTGAGGTACTCGTACCCTACCACGCCGAATTTGAAAGGCGAAAGATCATAGCCAAGGGTCTGGACAAAGGTTATCTTGCCGAAATCGCTGAAATTACCAAGGTAGTCAAAGTTGAATTCAAATTCCGCGGTCAGTTTGGGAACCGCAAGGATACTGATCCCGGCAACGCCGTAGTCAATGCCGTATTTACGTTCCCCGTTCCCGATTCCGCCGGTATAGCCATGGAGCCCGCCTCCGTCAAGGTATTCATCCAGAAACCAGGAGGTCTGTATTCCAAAAACGCCCTCCAGGGTATAGGCCCCGCCGAAGGTATAGAACAACTTGTCTTTACTATGGTTGGTTGTAGTACCGGGGATATCTATATTAATACCCGTCAAAACAGTGAAGTATTTGCCCCACCAGGCGCCGGCCCCGATATTCAAACCCTCAATGGGTTTTACCTGCGCCAGTACTCCAAGATACTCGCCTTCGTCATAATACAAATCGCCTTTAGTGCGCCACGCGGTATCACTCACCACGCCGGCCTTGACCAAAAAGCGGTCGTCAAAGAGATTGGCGTAGCCGTAGGCATAACGGAAAAAAGCGGAACCCAGTGTACCGGTAACGTAATCTCCTCCTTCGACCCTGACCAGAAAATCGAAGCCCACATTGCCCGCGGTAAAGGCGCCTGCCAGGTTCATCTGGTAGCCCTCTACTTCGGCATAATGGGCATGGGCCTCCGTCTTGTTATTGTCCCTGCCGCCTTTCTCTCCGTCGCCGGACTGAACATTGAGCCCCGTGTTGACATAGCCGTGCAAGCTCAACTCCTGGGCAAATACTCCTCCGGCTATCGCAATAAAAAGAACCAAAGCAATTTTTTTCATTATAGAACCTCCTACCGGAAACCATAACAAGAAGGTAATAATCTACGATTATGTATCCCTTCTTTGTTTATCACTTTTATTAATAACCAATAAATTTAATGGACTTAAGACAACCATTTTATATATATCGTTATTTTATAGTTGTTTTAATAGATAAGTCAACATATTTTTCTATAATTTCAATAATTATTTTTTTAAAATAGCATTTTTGTATGCATATTAACCCATTAAATAGTGAATTTATGAAGAACACCGGGTAAAAATATAGTCTATTATAGAATATAATATCTTAATATAATAAACCCATTATTAAATAAAATTTTTTATAAAAGTGTTGCTTTTATAAAAAGGACATGGTATAATGCTTAACGGAATCCATCTGGGAAACGGGGGATGTACGGAAAGCCGGAAACTTTCCGGCAGCCCCTGTTTCATTTTTCCTATTATTTTTTAAGGAGGACTTATGTCTACCCAAGCTATCCGTACTGGCCCCGATGAAATATCGTCAAAATTCCAGCGGTATCTCGTTATCCTGTTTATTGCCCTGGCCGGCGGGGTAATCACCAAACTCCCCTACCTGTTTGGTGCGTATTATATGCCCTTGATTAAGGCCACGGGGATCACCAATGCCCAGTTGGGGCTGATGTCTACCGCCTATGGTGTGGTCAATTTTCTCTGCTACCTGCCCGGCGGTATTCTGGCCGACCGTTTTTCCGCAAAAAAGCTGGTGGTTATCGCCACCCTGGGCACGGCGGCCATCGGTTTTATTTACTCGGCTCTTCCTGGTTTTGTCTGGCTCCTGGTAATCCAGATGGGCTTTGCCATTACCACG
>JAIRNJ010000234.1 GCA_031258115.1 Treponema sp.
TCTTCATGCCCACGATGAAGCTTGCAAGCAAAGTGAAGGTCGGTTCCAAAGAGATCAAAAAGTATGACGAACCCCGCAGCCCGTATCAGCGTCTTCTGGAATCGGACGCGCTCTCGCCGGAAGTAAAGGCGGAACTCACCCGGCTCTATGGACTATACAATCCGGTTCAATTACAGCACAATGTCAACCAGGCCATTCTCGCGTTGCGGGAGGCCATCGCCGCACAGGCCTCTCCTTCGGGGAGAAAACCGGCGGCCTAAAGTTACTTTTTTCTAAATGAGGCATCCGGGCCTAAAGTTACTTTTTGAAATGAGGCATTTCGTGAAGAACCCAAGAACCCCAGGGTTTCGGCATTTACTCTCTTCAACCCTTGAATCTTATTGAAACAGCCAGGATTTTAGTGGGGTTTTTACCTAAACTACTGCGACAAACGGTATGAATTTCTATCAGACCGCATGATTTTCAATGCCTTAGTGTTCAAAATGATCTGAAATAGGGGATCGACTGAATAGATGCTAAGAGGGGATTAATCCCAAGGGAACCAGCCGTCTCCACCGGAAAGCCAGTCCACATACTGTACTGCGGTTCGGGGGCTGCGGCCGTTGAACCAGCGTTCCCAGCGCAGGGCGTTTTCCCGGAAACACTGCAGTTCTTCTGCGCCGCCGCTTAAAAGGCCCCGCTTGCGGGCGATAAACTCCGCAATGGAAAGGTATTCATCCTGATTTGGGGAAATGTAGATTACCGTAAGGCCGAAGCGGTCTGCCAGGGAGAGCTGTTCCTGCATGGTGTCGAAGGAACGTATGTCTCCGTTTTCGGCCGCGCCCGGGCCGGGTCTGTCACCGAAACGCTCCTTTATGAGATGGCGGCGGTTGCTTGTGGCGTAGACCGCCGTGTTGGAAGGCTGCTTTTCGATGCGGCCTTCGAGCAGGGCCTTTAAACCGGTAAATGAATCGCCGGCGCTTTCAAATGAAAGATCATCAATAAATATGATGAAGGGAAGGGGCCGCCGCGAGAGGGTTTCCATGATCCGGGGCAGATCGCCAAGATCGTTCTTGCAAAGTTCCAGCAGCCGCAGGCCCCGGTCTTTCAGGTCGTTGGCAACGGCTTTTACGGTGGCGGATTTTCCCGTGCCGCGGTCTCCGTAGAGGAGAAGATTGTTCGCCGGTTTGCCGTTGAGAAGCCTCAGTGTATTGTCCAGCACCATTTTGTGCTGATCCTCATAGCCTGAAAGATCCGAAAGACTGACCGGATCTGGTCCGGGTACAGGCCGCAGGGGAATGTCCCTGCTGTTTCCTGACCAGGTGAATGAATGGTAACGCCCCAGATCCCCGGCGCCGGAACGCCGGATATGTTCCAGCAGTTTTGGCATAAGGGTTTCCCATCTCTTTCCGCGCGGAAAGACGGAAGGAGCGCTTTCTTCGCTGTCTGCCGCCCAAAAGGCGCGGGCCTCCGCCTCCATTCTCCGTGAGGCCTCTCCAAGGCCGCAGGAGCGGAGAATTTCCGCTCCCCTGAAACCGAGGGTGGAAAAGTCAAAGGCGGCGATGTTTCCAAGTCTGTTCAGATCTGCGGCAGCGGCAGTACGGAGAAACTGCGGGAGGGAAACGGGATTTTTTTCGACGGCGAGGGTAAAGGCGTTTTCATCATATAGAGTCATCTCCGCAATTACGGTGTAAAAAGAGCCGCAGCCTGCAGAAACAAGTGCCTGCGCGGCGATAAAGCTGCCTGAAAAGGCAGACCAGGCTTTTGAGAATTTGAGTGCCTTGTCAAAATGCACGGAATGTTCCGGTTCGATCCTGCCGTTTTTGGCGTGATTCAGATCTGCGGACGCGCTCAGTGCGGTTTCCAGCACGTCACCGAAGGTTTCCATGAGAGGCTTTGAACGCAGTCCCGCAAAAACATGCAGGGCGGCAAGGTCTACAAGGCAGCGCTGTATGTTTTCGGCAGGATCCATGATGGGAGAGTGTATCACATTGACGCCGCTTCAAACAAGCGTTAAGGTATTTTGTAGCAGGAGAGCGGAGGAACATGTTTTTCCGGATTGCAGAGATACTCATTTCCGTTGTTTCGGGCGCTCTTGTCGGCTGGATTACCAATGCCATTGCGGTAAACATGCTCTTCAGAAAATACTGGAAATGGGGCGGCGTTATTGAAGAACACTATGAAGAATTTATTGAAAACATGTCCGCCCTTGTGGAAGACGATCTTGTCAACGCAAAAACCCTGAGCAGGGAATTCAACACTGAAAATTTCAAAAAGGAACTCGATCTCTGGGTTGAAGAAGTGCTTGAGAGGCAGCTTCCCGCTCATTCCGGCACAGTCCGCCTGGACGAAATTCCCGGCATTGAAAGAAGTATTGAAAACCTGATACATCTTCTGCGGGAAGAGGAACCCGCTTTTTTTGCAGGGATACTGAAACTGTTTTCCCGCAAGAAACTGGGAGATCTTGTTTCGCAGGAACAGTACCGGTATCTTTCCGAAAAGAATGCGGCTCCGGTAATGGACGCCCTTCTTTCGCGGGAAGAGGCCATAAAAGATTCCCTCCTTGACTTTCTTTCCCGGTATAAAACTTCCTGCCTTGTTTCCCCTGCCGGATTGAGCAGTATCACTGCTTTTCTAAAATCCGTTATCAGGGATGCCGATTTTTCTGTTTTTGGGGTCGATGCCGAAAAACTCTGTATGGAATTGTCTAATGCTCCGGATATTGAAAGCCTTGTCTTGAAATTTAAAGAGTATGCGGCGTCAACGAAATGGAATGTCCTTATTCCCGAGCCTCAAAGCTTTGCCAAAAAATTTACGGCAGATCTTGCCGGGTTTGCGGACTCGAAAAAAGGCCGGGAACTCTTTGCCGCGTTTGCCTCCGCCCTTGTCGATGACGGCCGCCTGATAGCGGCAAACCTGGCCGGGATTACGGTTCATGAGTTCAGGGGAAAGTTTACAGGGTTCATACAGGATAAAACATTCCGGACAGCGGAGAAACTGTCCGCCCTGGTTGTTGAATCGAAACTTGAGATTGAGGAAAGAATAAATGCCGCAATCGACAGGCAGCTTGAATCTTCCGCCAGGGGGAAATTACTCAGCGGCTTCAAGGGCCTTTTGGGAGGTAATATTGCGGAAAATTTTGACGCCGCGGGGAAAATTGCCTCGTATATTCTTAAAAACAGCGGAAAGGCAGGAGAGATTTTTTTCGGGGCTTTTAATTCCTTCACCGATAATACTACTGTGGGAAAGGCTGTTGCCGTTCTGGAAAAAAAGTTTCTCCTGCAGAATGTTATTGCGGAAGCCCTGCGGGAAAAAACCGCCGGATTGCATAGCGATACCGCTCCCCTTGTAAGGTTTTTGGATAAACCGGCCGGAAATATCAGGATCGATCCTTCACGCATCAGGACCGGACTTCTTCCCCGTCTGTTCAGGGCATTGAAAGTCCGTCTGCTCCGGCCCGGTTCCCTGAAGGCCAGCCTCACGGCCCGGCTGGAAAAGGCTTCGCTCCGTCTTCAGGATCTTCATGTCTCAGATGTTTTTAATCCGAAGAATATAAAATTCAAATTCGACAGAGAGGGTATAGAATGGTTTTTGAAAAGCCTCCGGGAAAACATTGCCGGTTTCAGGCTGGAAAAAATTGCGGCAGGAAATTTGACAGGAAAACTGCATATCAATTACCGGGCAATATGGGAGAGAAACAGGGAAAGGGAACTCAATCAATTATACCGTCTTCTGCAAGATCCTTCACTGCATGACAGAATATCTGCCGGAATACAGAAGGCCCTGCTTGAAAACATCGATCCCCTGCTGGACAGGCGGATATCCGGCCTGGTCAGCCGTGAGTTGAAGAAGTCAAGTCCGCAGGGAATTAACGCCATGGCGCAGGGCTTCATGGGAAGGGAGTTCAAACCGATAAATGCCTTCGGCGCTTTTTTGGGCGCTCTGGTTGGAGGGGCCGGAGCTGCCGCGGCTTTGCTGTTCTCTCTTCCAAAGGAATTTCTTCCCTGGATGCTTCCGGTTTATGCCTTCCTCTTTGCACTCGCCGGAGTGGGAACAAACTGGATTGCCGTGAAGATGCTTTTTAGACCCTATGAGCCGCTGATAGGAAACCTGAACAGATCCCCCTTTGTCGGGGTGGTTGCCGCCGGAAAACCCCGTTTTGCGGCGAGTATTGCCGGTTTTGTGGACAGCCGTCTTTTTAATGACGCCATGCTTTCCCGTTATTTTTCCGAACAGAAAACGCAACTGCAGGAATACTGCAGGAAACGGCTTGAAGAAACGGATTACGGCATCATCAATACAATGTTCGGCAGGGAAACTGCCGGATCTGAGACACCCGGTTTGCCAATGTTCCGGTTCCTGCAAGGGTATATCAGGGAACATGAAACCGGCATTGCCCTCCATGCCGAGTCGATGGCGGCGGGAATCGCTACTTCCGAAAACCGGGAAGAATACTGCAGGAAGGCCGGGAACTTCATTGCGGAAAAACTGGCGGAAGCCGATCTTGCCCCCGCTCTTTACGGAATTTTCATCCGGGCAATTAAAGGCAGGACAGTCTCCCATTATATAGAGGCGGCCACTCCTGTCCTTGAAAGGTTTTTCAGGGACGCCTTCACGGATTTTATTGAGGGACAGAATACCGGGACCCTTAAAGATTTTGCGGAACGCTTCAATGACAAATTCATGGACTATACCGCGGCTAAAAGTTTTATTGATATGGCGGGCAGCGAAACTGTCGATGGTTTTAAGGATGATCTTTCCCGTTTTCTCGTTACCCTGCTGCAGAAAAATTCCACATATTTTATGCGTCAATTCCTGGAAAGGGAATTTGCTCCGGACAGGAGGCTTAAGGAGTGTTTTAACGGCATTCTTCCCCGCCTTTTGCGGGAAAATATCGATTTTTTTATCGATCTGATTGTAAAGGCAGTAAAACGGAGGCGTTTCAACATCGGCAGGGCGATCATTGAGGAAATGCCGGGAATGCTCAGGATGGTAGCGGAGGATCAGGTGCAGCCTGTTGTTGATATTATCATTGACGAAGAGCTTCCGCAATTTTTGAAGGGGAAGAGGGAGGCTCTTCTTGCCATTGGCGATGAAATTCTGGAAAACAGTTTTTCAGAAACAGGTTTCAGCGCGGATTCCCTGAACTATGAAGTTCTGGAAAAGATTGCCGCGGCTCTTCTTGAGGCTTCTTCGGTGTACCGGACTTTCCGGGAACTTGTCTTTGGTATTGCCGCAATGTACACGGAAACGCCGATGGCAGTCTTTTTGAAGATGTTCAACATTGTTACGGTACAGGATCTTATGAACCGTGCGGAATCTGTGCTTGAGTTCATGCTGCCGGAACTTAAATCATGTTTAATCTCCGCCGGAGCAGCGGATAGTATAGGCGCTTTTGCCGTAAAAGTCCTTGCCGGGATTGCGGGGGAGCTTCCGGCGGAGCTGCTGCTTGAAAACATTAATACGGAAAAAGAGCTTGAGAACATTGTTTCTCTCATGCGGAAAGATCCTGAAATAAAGGCCGAAGTTTCCGTTCTTGTACAAACACTGTTAGCGAATATCACCGGGGAGAAGGATTGGTACAATGCCCCGCTTCTGCGGAGGGACTGCGGCGTTTTTATACGGGGACTCACCGGAGAGGATTTTGCCGACGCGGAAGCGCTCATTCCCGTATTCATGGGGATTTTTGGGAAACTGAATTCCGTATTGGTTCCGGAAACCAGAGCCTCCGTTGCCTCCTGCCTGATGACGGCAATCCTTGACGCCCTTGAAATCAGATTCGGAAACATCATCCGTTCCGTCAACATCAGGGATCTGACGGAAAGGGAAGTAAACAACATGCATCCCAGGGAAATAGAGATTCTGTTCAGGAAATTTGCCGACCCGTATTTCCGGAAGATAACCCTTTACGGCTGGATCGGTTCCTTTGGCGGGATACTCAGTTACCTTATTACCCGGCTTTTATGGGCGCTTGAGCGTTAGGGTTCCGATAACATCCCTTTCAAGGATCTTGAGCACTTTTACCGGACATTTTTCAACGCAGGTTCCGCAACTGGTACATTTACCATAGTCAACTACCGGTATGCAGTTCTGCATCTCTATGCAGTGCTCGGGACAATTTTTGACACAGATCTCGCATTTGATGCAGCCTGCGGTACAGGTCTTGCGGACTTGCGCCCTGATCGTATTGCGGTTATTGCAGACAGGAACAGCCCCTTTGGAATCCCTGGGGATATTGCGGATGCAGCCCTGGGGACACTCGTTTGTACAAAGCTTACAGCCCGTACATTTACTGTGATCAATAACGGGAATCCGGTCTTCTCCCATGCGTATGGCGCCGAATTTACAAACCTTGATACAGTCTCCGAAGCCCAGACAGCCCCAGGCACAGAGCTTTGTTCCTCCGGCAGAAATTTTGGCGGCCCGGCAGCTCTCCGTGCCGGTATAGATCCCCTTTTGCCCCGCCTTTCCGGGAGTGCCCCGGCAGGCAACAAAGGAAACCGTTGAAACCACATTGGCGCTGATCCCCATAATGACGGAGAGTTTTTCCGCAGTTGACTTTCCTCCCACCGAACAGCCTGAAATACCGGTCTGGCGGGAAGCGATGGCCGCGGCATACGCGTCACAGCCGGGAAAACCGCAGGCTCCGCAATTGGCGCCGGGCAGGGCTTCCCGTACCTGTGCCGCCAGGGGATCTTCTTCCACGGCAAAAAATTTTTTGAAAAATCCCAGAGCCGTCCCCAGCATAAAAGCCAGTATAAAGGCAAACAACAGGGTAATTATTATAATCACTGCTTTCTCCTCAACCCGTCTCCGGTCACTTGACAAGCCCCTTGAATCCCATGAAGGCGATGGACAGCAATGCTGCGCTTACAAAAAGTATGGGAGTTCCCTGCAGAAAAGCCGGAACGGGACTTGCCTTTATCCGGTTCCGGATACCTGCCATGAGGAGGAGGGAGAGGAGGAATCCCAGGGCCACTCCCAGGGCATAAACAAGGGATTCAATAAAACTGTAGCCGTTTGAAATGACATCAAAGGTTACCGCCAAAATCGCGCAGTTGGTGGTAATAAGGGCAAGGTATATGCCCATGGCGCCGTAGAGGGCCGGGGCGGTTTTTTTAAGATAAAATTCAACCAACTGCACCAATGCTGCGATTACAAGGATGAATACCAGAATCTGCAGGAACACAAGATTCAGGGGCTCAAGGATGAAGCGGTAGATGGGCCATGTAACACAGGTTGCCAATACCGTTACAAAGGTTACCGCCAGTCCCATGCCGATTGACTTGTCTTCGGTACTGCTCATCCCGATGAAGGGACAGAGGGCAAGGAATCGCATCAATACTACGTTGTCGATAAGCAGAGCAGTGATAAATATTTTGAAGAGGTTCATGCGTTTCCTCCGTGACTGTGAATTCCTGCGGCGGCGGTTTCGCCTGAAGATCCCCTCTGGGGTTTAAGCCTGGATTTGATAAAGAGATTGAGGGAGATAAAAAGAGCGAACACAAAGAAACCTCCCGGCGGCAGCACAAAGAAGAGGATAGGCTGGTAGCTTGAAGGCAGTACCTGGAAACCCAGCAGCGTTCCTGCGCCCAGCAGTTCCCGTATCACGGCAATACCCATAAGCACCCAGGTGTAACCGAGCCCCATGCCCAGGGCATCGGGGATAACGTCTCCCAAAGGCTGCTTGCTGGCAAAACCTTCAACCCGTCCCATGATGATACAGTTCACCACGATGAGGGGAATGAACACGCCCATGGCCCTGGAAAGATCCGGGAAAAATGCCTTGAGCACATAATCAATCACCGTGGTAAAGGCGGCAATGATGATGATAAAGACCGGAATACGGATAGAGGCCGGAATGAGTTTGCGGAAGATGCTGATCACGATCTCCGACATGAGAATAACAAATGTCATGGAGAGGCCCATGCCGATACCGTTGGCAACCGAAGTTGTTACCGCCAGAGATGAACAGAGTCCTATCATCAGCATGAGCAGCGGATTTTCCCGGATGATGCCGTTATTGAAGAGCCTGAAAAACTTTTTTACGCCGCCACTCACTGTGCGCCTCCCAGATATGCAAAAGCGGCATCACCTGCGGCCTTTACCGCGGCGGCTACCGCACGGCTCGTGACGGTAGAAGCGGTAACAGCGATGACATCCTCCTTCACCTCAAAAGGTTCGCTCACGCTCTTGCCTGCAAATTGCCCGTAGAAGGTGAGACCGGCCGCCCGGTCAACAAAGTAGTTTGCCGCGGCCGCATTGGCCCCCAGGCCCGGTGTGTCCGAATGTTCCAGGATCCTCACGCCACTTACCGTACCGCGGGCATTGATGCCCGCCAGCACCTTGATCTGCCCGCTGTAGCTGGCCCGGGAACAGCGCAGGGCCGCGCCGATGAGGACGCCGTCCTTGCGGACTTCATATTCACTTTCAAATATTACCGAAAGGTCGGGACTTGCAATGGTTCCGCTGATATCCGTAAAGGAATCCGCTTCCGGAAAAAGCTCTTTCAGGGTCGCTTCCAGATCCGCCTGTTGCCGCATTGCGATGATCCTCTCCGTACCTGTATAGACAAAGGCCAGCATGACGCAGGCCGCGGCGGCAAAGACGGCCAGGGTAAAGCCCAACTTGAGCATGCCTGCAAAACCGTCGTTTCTTGCTGCGGTACTCATGCCGCCCCCTTTGCTTTGGGGACAGAACCGTACTTTTTGGGGAGGAGCCGGTTGAGGAATGGGGTGAGGGCATTCATGATGAGAATACCGTAGGTAACTCCCTCAGGATAGGAACCCCATTTACGGATGAGGATCGTGATGAGCCCCGCCCCCGCGCCGAAAATGAATTTTCCCCTGGCGGTGAGGGGCGCGGTTACATAGTCGGTAACCATGAAGACAGCCCCGAATGCGAGCCCTCCGCTCAGGATACCTACGAGGGGATCCATTCCGAAACAAAATGAAGCGATAAAGCCCGTCACCAGCATGGCAAGAGGCGCCCGCCAGTCTATGGTCTTGGTGAGGATAAGGAAAATCAGGGCCGCCGCAATACATAAAATGGATGATTCGCCGATAGAACCCGCATGGTTCCCGATAAACAGCGTACCGATGGTATCTCTGTAACCTTCGGTAGCACTGAGATTCCAGCCCTGAAAGGCCCGGCCCATTTCCGCCGTGGTTCCGCCAGCCTTGAGGATTCCCAGGGGTGTTACCCCGCTGATACCGTCAACGGCGGAAACGGCGCTGAGGGAATCCACGCGTAAAGGGAAGCCTCCCCTGGGGTTGTGCCAGGTGGTAAGGGCCGCGGGAAAGCTCATCAGCAGAAATGCCCTGCCTGCCAATGCAGGATTAAACACATTGGCCCCCAGCCCTCCGAAAAATTCCTTGGCAACGATCACCGCGAAGATCGCCCCCAGGGCCGTCATCCAGGGCGGCGTTGAGGGTGGTACAATGAGTGCGAGCAGAAGCCCTGAAACCCCGGCCGAAAGATCTCCGGCACGGAAGCTCTGCCCGGTTATTTTACGGAAAAGAAATTCCGACAGTACCGCCGCCGCCGCCGAAACAATAATGTTCAACAGGGCCGGAACTCCGAAGATCACAATTCCGAAGATCGAAGCCGGAGCCAGGGCCATGAGCATGTTTGCCATGAGACGGCGGGAATTCACCGGAGAGGAGATATGGGGAGAGGAAGCCAGCAGGAATGAATTAGGCTGAATCTGATTAGCTGCGTTGTCGGACATCTATGCGCCTCCCGGCCGGGCGGCTTTGGCATCCGCCTTTGCCGCAGCCTGGGAAGCCTGGGCCAGTTTTTCCGCGGAAAGTTTTGCGCTTGCCGCCGCCTGCTTGATGCGGAGCTTCTGTTTTCCTACCCGGAAACGCTGCACCAGTTTTATCCGGGCCGGACACATATAACTGCAGCTTCCGCATTCAATGCAATCCATAAGCCCGGCCTTCACCGCATAGTCCAGATCCCCTTCCTCAAGACTGTTGTTCATGATCACCGGGGAGAGGCGGCAGGGACAGTTCCGGATACAGCGGCAGCAACGGATACAGGGCCCCTCCGCATAGGCCGTGGTCTCTCCGGCGGTCATCAGTATTATGCCGGAAGTATTCTTCTGAATGGGAATTTCAAGACTGGGAACCGCAGTGCCCATCATGGGGCCGCCGAAAAGGATCTTCTTCAGGTTTTCCCGGTCTATGTCCATGAACTGGGGCGGCAGATCTGTCAGCAGGGTACCGATGGGCGCCCGGATATTCTTCGGTGTTCTGCAGGCTCCCCCGGAAACGGTAAGATCCCGGTCAATGAGGGGCTTCCCCAGGCTGAAGGCTTCCGCCATGGCGATGAGGGAACCTACATTTTGCACGATACAGCGGACATCCATTGGAAGGCCGCCGCTGGGTACCTCCCGGCCTGTCAGGGCGGTGATCAGCATCTTTTCGCCCCCCTGGGGATAACGGGTTCTGCAGAGCCCGATATTCACTTCGCCGTCTATTTCGGCCAGCCGTATTTCCCGTTCAAGCATGGGAATGAGTGGGGCCTTGTTATCCTCCATACCGATGATAGCGTGTTTTACGCCGCTTATTTTCATTACTATGGCAAGGCCCAGAACCAGAAGATGGGGCTTTTCGGTCATGGCCGCTTCGTCTGTGGTGAGGTAGGGTTCACATTCCGCCCCATCGGCAATGATCGTGTCTATGACCTTCCCCGGCGGCGGATTGAGCTTTACATGGGAGGGGAAACCGGCTCCCCCCATGCCTATTAAACCCGCGTCCCGGACACGCCGGAGGGCTTCTTCCCTGCCGCATGTTTTGTAATCCAGGGGAGGCATCAGGAGTATTTCCGTTCCCGTCACGTCTTGAGATTCGGCGGAAACAGGTGTCTCTGCCTCAATTACCACACAGAGCCCTTCGGTATTGTTGGACTGCATCCTCATTTCAATCTTTTTGACAATTCCGGTAATGGAGGCGTGAACCGGCGCCGTCATCGGCCCCGGAGCGGCCCCTTCGGCAATCTTCTGACCGCGGACGACCCGGTCGCCCGGCTGAACCAGACATGTGTTTGGGGCTCCAAAATGCTGATTTATGGGGATAACTACCTGCCTGGGCAGGGGCGCTGTCTCCACCGGTTTTCCCTCGGTGGCATGCTTCCTGGTGGAGAGCTTGAGCCCTCGTTTGAATGTACTAACCCGCATTTGTTTATACTATAGCGAAATTGGTTCCGGAATCAACCAACCCCGCCCTAAAGGGACCAGGCATGTAGTTCGCATAAGATAAGGGTTACGGTTTACGATGATACATGAGCTTGCGAACTATAGCGGCCATCCTCTCTTTGTGTTAGAATTTGATCTCAATGGCAAAGCAACAGTATGGGCTTAGCCCCTGGGGAGCGTGGTTTATTGAAGCGCTGGATACATACGGGATGGGAGCCCGGCTTGACCGGGGGAGAAGCTATGCCAATACGGGAAAGGTTCTTTCACTGGAGATTCGGGACTGCAAGGCAATAGCCAAAGTCAAGGGGCATTACCGTCCCTTTTATAAGGTTGAAATTGAATTTCCTCCCCTGGGCAAGGCGGAACAGGCGGAACTTGCCGCCCTCATCGAAGAAGATCCTTCCCTGCTGACCCGGATAAAAAGCGGCGAGCTGCCGGAAGAACTGCTGCAGAAGCTCAGGAAAAAGGGGATCAGACTCATTCCCAAACGCTGGAATGAAATGAAGCGCAGTTGTTCCTGTCCCGATTGGGGCGATCCCTGCAAGCACCAGGCGGCGCTCTATTACATTATAGCGCGGCAGATTGATGCGGAGCCCCAGACCCTCTTTACCCTCCGGGGCATCGATCTTAAAAGTCTGGCCGGGAAATACCAGGGAGACATGGCGGTTGTCCCGGAACCGCCTTTTGTAATTGAGAAGTTCCGGGAAGACGGGCAGGAATATTCCGCTCTTGGGGAAGCCGAATTGCAGGTTTTGCGGTTTCCGGATATTCCCCTCTGCACGGATCTTGTTATGTCCCTCCTGCCCCCTTCGCCGGTTTTTTCAAGCCGTAACTTTGCCCTTGTCCTGGGGGAGTTTTACCACAGCGCGGTGCGTCAGAGTTTTGTTCCTTTTGGCGAAGACGCCTCGCGGGAGCATCTTTTTTCCTGCTCCCACTGGAAGCTTGAGTGTAAAGACCCCGGGCCCGGCGCGGAAACAGTGCTGGTGCGCAGCGGTATTGCGGGGGAAACCGAATCCCTTTCTGTCTATGAAACGCTATCCGAGTTTTGCGCCTTTTCCCGGGATGAAGGCTCCCGCTCTTATACCTTCCTGTTTTATCTGGCGAAATTTTTGGGCGCGCTGCTCCGATCCGGGGCCTATATCCCCTCGGTCTTTGCAGATGAAAAGAAACTGGAGATCATCTGGCTGCCTTTTACCAGACTGCCCTACATCAATACATGCATGAATTACCTTGCCGCCCTTGAAGATTCAATGCTTGAACTGGGCAGGAAAGGTACAAAGAAAAAGATCTATGCCACAGGCCGTTCTACGCTCGATCTCCTCTGTTCCGCCTTTCTCAACGAATGGGTTAAAAGGAATTATGATCTTGTTCCTTCATTGCACAAGGGAGATGAAGGGTTCCGCAGAATAGGCGCTCTCTTTTTTAAGGGCAACAGAATCAATATTTCTTCTCCGGCCCTGCAGTATCTGCCCCAAAGCATAGGCAACTGGCTTGCCGTATTGCACACCGATTTTTCAGCATGGCAGTACCGTTTTATCATCAAGGAACTCGGTTCCGGAGAAGATACCCCCGGTTTCAGCCTTGCCATGGACGTACTGGCGGAAGACAGGGAGGCAAAAACAGGCGCAAAGAGAATCCTCCTCAGGGAAGCGGTAAAGGCCACGGGAAACATCACGGTGTTAAAGGCCCCGACGGCTCTTTCCAATTATCTCCCGGAAATCAGGGCCCTCTTTACCAGGAAGACGGTGAATCTTTCCGAAGAACGGCTGATCAATTTTCTGGATGATGCTTCCCGGCTTCTGGCCAGGCTGGGAATTCCTGTCATACTTCCCAAGGCCCTCCACCGGGAACTGAAGCCCCGGCTTGTCCTCATGACGGAGACAAAAAAATCAGGTTCCCTTGTTTCATATCTCAACCTGGAAAAACTTCTGGACTGGCAATGGCAGATTGCCCTGGGAGACGAAGTAATCAGTCTCAAGGAATTTGAATCTCTCATCAAACAGAAGAAAGGCATCGTAAAATTCCGGGACGCCTATATCCGCATCGATCCTGCGGAACTTCGTTCCCTGCTTAAAACGGTAAGGGAGGCCCCTCCTCCCGCGGCGGGCGAATTCCTTAAATCCCATCTGGCAGGCGGCAGCATCCTTTCATTTGATGCGGAAAAGGTAATCGAAAAACTTTTTGAAGAACGGCGTTTCAGTGTTCCCAAAAAACTCAATGCGGATTTAAGGCCCTATCAGATCCGGGGCTTTAACTGGATCTGTTCCCTGCTTCTTTCCGGATTCGGCTGCATCCTGGCCGACGACATGGGGCTGGGGAAAACCGTTCAGGCAATCGCGGTGATGCTGCATCTGAAAGGCGAAGGTCTCCTCAAAAACAGAAGCCTGGTACTCGCTCCGGCGGCCCTCATGGAAAACTGGGAACGGGAATTCGGCCGCTTTGCCCCTTCCCTCAGGGTGTCCCGGTATCACGGCGGCAGCCGGAGCCTTACCGGGAAGGCCGATGTGTTTCTTACCACCTACCAGACCGCGGTGAGGGATTCGTCCAAACTGGCTGCGGAGGCTTTCTCCCTGCTTGTGGCGGACGAGGCCCATCTTCTCAAGAATGAAGAGACCCGCGGTTCAAAAACGGTAAAAAATCTTCACGCCGAATTCCGTCTGGCCCTGTCCGGAACGCCGGTGGAAAACCGCCTTGAGGATATGCGTTCCCTTTTTGATGTCGTCCTTCCCGGATACCTGGGGACGCCTGACGATTTCAAAAAACGTTTTCGTATTCCCATCGAGATGCACAGGCAGAAGGAGATTGCCGATGAACTCCGTTCGATTACATCTCCCTTTCTCCTCCGCCGTCTAAAAACCGACAAGGCGATCATTGCCGACCTTCCGGAAAAAATCGTCAGCGATGAATATGCCGTGCTTGAAAAGGAACAGGCCGCCCTGTACGAAAACGTAGTCGCTTCGGTTCTGGATGTTTCCGCGGAAACGATGGAAGGGCAAAAACGTTCCGCACTGGTGTTGAAACTTTTGACCGCCCTCAAACAGATCTGCGATCATCCCCGTGTCTATGACAAGGAAAGCCCTGCGGTCTCGGGTCTCTCCGGCAAGGCCCGGCTCCTTGTCACTCTGCTGGGAGAGATCCTTGCCGGGGGAGAGAAAACCCTGATCTTCAGCCAGTATGTGGAAACTCTTGAGTGCCTGGAAACAATCATCAGAAATGAACTGGAAGAGGAAGCCCTCGTCTACCACGGAGGCCTCAGCCAGACACGGCGCAGTGAAACAATAGAAAAGTTCCAGAACGACAAGGTCTGCCGCATACTCCTCGTGAGCCTGCGCGCCGGGGGTCTCGGCCTTAACCTCACCTCCGCCAGCCGGGTAATCCACTACGATCTCTGGTACAACCCGGCGGTGGAAAATCAGGCTACCGACCGCGCATTCCGCATCGGACAGAAACGCAATGTCTTTGTCCACCGTTTTATCACCAAAAACAGCTTTGAGGAAAAGATCGAAGCCATGCTGAAAAGCAAACAGGAACTGGCCGACATGACCGTTGGTTCAGGTGAATCCTGGCTTGCCCGGATGAGTCATGAGGAACTCAGGGCCCTGTTTGAACGGTAAAAGAAAAGCTTCGGCAAAACCAAGCGGCTTTTGCAGGAAGCTCAAATATCAAATTGTATATCCCGCCGGAACCGGTCTCCGGCTAGTTTCCGCTCAACTCGGACAGCGGAATGGGTTTGGGGGAGCTGTTTTCGCCTTCAACCTTTGCGAGTTCTTCCATGAGTTCTCTGCCCCGGCGGCTTAACCTGACCGGTATCTGAACCATCAGCTTGATGTAGAGGTTGCCCCGGCGGCCTCCCGAGGGGACTCCCTCATCCCGGATGCGGAGCATCTTGCCGGTCTGGATACCCGGCGGAATTTTCACCTTGATGGTCTTGTTGTCCAGGGTACTTACGTGGATTTCGGCTCCCAGAACAGCCTGTGTTACCGAGATAGGAACTGCGCAATAGAGATCCCAGTCTTGCCGTTCAAAGTATTCGTGAGGTTTGACCCGGATAAACACATAGAGATCGCCCGGAGCGCCGCCGTTTGGCCCAGCATCGCCCTGCTTGGGTATTACGACCCGTTTGCCGTCTTCAATTCCCGCGGGAATGGTTACGTTGATTTTCTGCCGTTTTTTCAGGGTTCCTGTACCGCCGCATTCGTGGCAGGGGCTTTCGATGATGTAGCCTTCGCCCCGGCAGTTGGGACAGGTAGACTGAACGGAGAAAAAGCCCTGGCTGTGCCGTACCGCCCCGGAACCCTGACAGGTGGGGCATACCTTGCGGCCCGAACCCGATGAAGCCCCCGTGCCTTTGCAGGCCGGGCAGGAATCGCTGCGGCTATACTGAATCTCTACCTTCGTACCGAAGATCGCATCCTTGAAGGGGATCTCAATGTCATAACGGAGGTTTGCCCCCTGCTTGGCGCCTCCTCCCCCTCCGCCGGAACGCCGCGAAGATCCTCCCATGAACATATCGAAAATATTGGAGAAGT